>NZ_JCAFSZ010000013.1:0-123336 GCF_059369755.1 Stenotrophomonas sp. YJH_SMC_57 | reverse complement strand
GCTGCTTACATCCACGGCTTCTACAATCCAGCCCGGCTACACTCGGCGCTGGGCTACCACTCGCCTAACAACTATGCCCGGCAGCTCCGGACTGCCGCCTGAAACGGCTTCATGGCGTCCGTTTTCAGGGGGCCAGATCAGTCCGCGGCATGGATGCCGCGGCCAAGCCCCCAGGGACGGGTTTACGGCGTCCCCCGGCATCCCCATCCGCCCGGCCAGGCCCACCAACCCAGCCGGGCGATCCGCGACCTACCCAACTCAGTCGACCCGCCACGAGGGGCTGCGCCGTTCGCTGAAAATCCATGTAACCGCTTACACGGAAACGGATTTTTGCCGTAACGGGTATCATGATCGGCTGACTTCACACAGGAGCCACCCGCTCATGCGCCGCAAGATCGTCGCCGGAAACTGGAAGCTGCATGGCAGCCGTCAATTCGCCAATGAACTGCTGGGGCAGGTGGCCACCGGGCTGCCGCTGGAGGGGGTGGACGTGGTGATCCTGCCGCCGCTGCCGTACCTGGGCGAGCTGGTCGAGGACTTCGGTGACACCGGCCTGGTGTTCGGTGCGCAGGACGTCAGCAGCAACGAGAAGGGCGCCTACACCGGCGAGGTCTGCGCCGCCATGCTGCACGAGGTCGGTGCCCGCTATGGCCTGGTCGGCCATTCCGAGCGCCGCCAATACCACCACGAAAGCAGCGAACTGGTCGCGCGCAAGTTCGCCGCGGCCCTGCATGCTGGCCTGGTGCCGGTGCTGTGCGTGGGTGAAACCCTGGAGCAGCGCGAGGCGGGCCAGACCGAAGCGGTCATCGCCAGCCAGCTGGCGCCGGTGCTCGAGCTGGTCGGCGCGGCCGGTTTCGCCCAGGCCGTGGTGGCGTACGAGCCGGTCTGGGCGATCGGCACCGGCCGCACCGCCAGCAAGGAGCAGGCGCAGCAGGTGCACGCGTTCATCCGTGGCGAAATCGCGCGTATCGATGCTAGAATCGCTGATTCACTGCCCATTGTTTACGGCGGTAGCGTGAAGCCCGACAATGCCGGGGAACTGTTCGCGCAGCCGGATGTCGATGGTGGGCTGGTCGGCGGCGCCTCCCTGGTGGCCGCGGACTTCCTGGCCATCGCAAGGGCGGCGGCCGCGAACTAATCCTAGAAGTATTGTCCGAGGGCGGTTTCCAATGCTGATGTTGATCCTCAATGTCGTCTACGTGCTGGTCGCTGTGGCCATGATCGCGCTGATCCTGATGCAGCGTGGCTCGGGTGCGGCGGCGGGTTCGGGCTTTGGTGCCGGTGCCTCGGGTACGGTATTCGGTGCGCGCGGCGCCTCGAACTTCCTGTCCAAGTCGACCAAGTGGCTGGCCGTGGTGTTCTTCGGTATCAGCCTCTTCATGGCCTGGTATGCCGGTCACGGCACCCGCCCGGCAGCCGACCAGGATCTGGGCCTGATGTCCGCTCCGGCGGCCAGTGCCCCGGCGGCTCCGGCCGGCGAACTGCCGGCCGTTCCGAAGGCCGATGCGGTCCCGGCCGCCCCGGTTCCGGCCGCGAATGTGCCGGCCAAGGCGGAATCTTCGAATTCTGGTGAAGAAAAGCCTTCGGAAGGCTCCCAGAAAGACTGAAGCCGGTTACAATGCGCGGCGCATCGGGAAGATAGTCTGATGTGATCGTTTGCCCAGGTGGCGGAATTGGTAGACGCACTACCTTGAGGTGGTAGCGACGCAAGTCGTAGGGGTTCGAGTCCCCTCTTGGGCACCATTTGTAAGTAAAGCGGGTTCGTCTGGCGCGCAAGGCGCCAGGCAGATTCCCGTCCACTCCCCCATGCCAAAGCGCCTGCAGGCGCGGCGGCAGAGGCAAGAGAGAATCGCTGTGCTGGCCGAATATTTGCCGTCTCTGCTGTTTCTGATCGTTGCCACCGGTATCGGCATTACGCTGATGCTGGTTGGTCGATTCCTCGGTCCCCGCCGCCCCGATCTGGAAAAGCTGTCGCCGTATGAGTGCGGCTTCGAGGCCTTCGAAGACGCGCGCATGAAGTTCGACGTGCGCTACTACCTGATCGCGATCCAGTTCATCGTCTTCGACCTGGAAATCATCTTCATCGTGCCGTGGACCCAGGTCTTCATGGAGCTGGGCGCGCGTTCGCTCATCACCATGGGCCTGTTCGTCGGCATGTTGTTCCTCGGTTTCATTTACGTCTGGAAGAAGGGAGCGCTGGAATGGGAGTGATTCAGACTCTCGATGGCCTCATGAACAACCCCACGCCGGAAGGCCGGGTTGATGACATCCTGCGGCCGGAGGGCGACAACCCGCTGCTGGAAAAGGGCTTCGTCACCACCAGCGTCGACGCACTGCTGAACTGGGCGCGCACCGGCTCGATGTGGCCGATGACCTTCGGCCTGGCCTGCTGCGCGGTCGAGATGATGCACGCCGGCGCCGCGCGCCTGGACCTTGACCGCTACGGCGTGGTGTTCCGCCCGTCGCCGCGTCAGTCCGACGTGATGATCGTGGCCGGTACCCTGGTCAACAAGATGGCCCCGGCGCTGCGCAAGGTCTACGACCAGATGCCGGACCCGAAGTGGGTCATCTCGATGGGTAGCTGCGCCAACGGCGGTGGCTATTACCACTACTCCTATTCTGTGGTGCGCGGCTGTGATCGCGTGGTGCCGGTGGACGTCTACGTCCCGGGCTGCCCGCCGACCGCCGAGGCGCTGGTGTACGGGATCCTGCAGCTGCAGAAGAAGATCTGGCGTACACAGACCATCGCCCGCTGACCCCTTCACCTGACAAGAGCGCGCCAAGCCCCCATGGCAGAGCAAGCATCCTTCATCGACCGACTCTCCGCACGTTTCGCTGGTGCGAAGGTCATCGTGGTCGAACCCCGCGGCGAAGTGACGCTGGAAGTGCCTGCCGCCGAGTGGCACGCCACCGCCCTGGCGCTGCGTGACGAGTTTGGTTTCGAGCAGGCCGTGGATCTCTGCGGCGTCGACTACCTCGGTTATGGCTCCGACGAATGGGACACCGCCGACGTGTCCTCGCAGGGCTTCAGCCGTGGCGTCGAAGGCAAGGCCCAGGGCCGCTTCGCGTGGGGCGAGTTCCCCACCGAGGAAAACGGTGCCGACGGTGCCCGCCCGCAGCACATGCCGACCCAGCGTTTCGCCGTGGTCGCCCAGCTGCGTTCGTACCAGCACAACCTGATGATGCACCTGCGCTGCTTCGCTCCTGACGAAGCGCTGCCGGTGGTGTCCTCGCTGACCGGCATCTGGCCGGGCCTGAACTGGTTCGAGCGCGAAGCGTTCGACCTGTACGGCGTGATCTTCGAAGGCCACCCGGACCTGCGCCGGATCCTGACCGACTACGGTTTCGTCGGCCATCCGTTCCGCAAGGACTTCCCGCTGATCGGCAATGTCGAAGTCCGCTACGACGAAGAAAAGAAGCGCGTGATCTACGAACCGGTCACCTCGGTGGAGCCGCGTGTCGGCGTGCCGCGCGTGATCCGCGACGACGCCCGTCTGCAGACCGCAGAAGGTGAGCGCGCGCAGGAGGCAGTGAAGTGAGCCACGTACACCAGGCCGGCGAAGCGTTCGCCAGCAACGCCGCCGAAAGCCGGCAGGAAATCCGCAACTACACCATGAACTTCGGCCCGCAGCATCCGGCCGCTCACGGTGTGCTGCGCCTGATCCTGGAAATGGACGGCGAGACCATCATGCGCGCCGACCCGCACGTGGGTCTGCTGCACCGTGGTACCGAGAAGCTGGCCGAGTCCAAGCCGTTCAACCAGTCGATCGGCTACATGGATCGCCTGGATTACGTGTCGATGATGTGCAACGAGCACGCCTACGTGCGCGCGATCGAGACCCTGATGGGCATCGAGGCGCCGGAGCGTGCGCAGTACATCCGCACCATGTACGACGAAATCACCCGCATCCTCAACCACCTGATGTGGCTGGGTTCCAACGCGCTCGACCTGGGTGCGATGGCGGTGATGCTGTACGCCTTCCGCGAGCGCGAAGAGCTGATGGACTGCTATGAAGCGGTCTCCGGCGCGCGCATGCACGCGGCGTACTACCGTCCGGGCGGTGTCTACCGCGACCTGCCGGACCACATGCCGAAGTACAAGGAATCGCGCTGGCACAAGGGCAAGGCGCTGAAGCAGCTCAATGCTTCGCGTGAGGGCTCGCTGCTGGACTTCCTGGAGAACTTCACCGTCGAGTTCCCCAAGCGTATCGACGAATACGAAACCCTGCTGACCGACAATCGTATCTGGAAGCAGCGTACCGTCGGCATCGGCGTGGTCACTCCGGAACTGGCCCACCAGTGGGGCATGACCGGCGTGATGCTGCGTGGCTCGGGCATTGCCTGGGACCTTCGCAAGAAGCGTCCGTATGCCAAGTACGATGCCGTCGATTTCGACATCCCGCTGGGCAAGGAAGGCGACTGCTACGACCGCTACCTGGTCCGCGTTGCCGAAATGCGCGAGTCCAACCGCATCATCAAGCAGTGCGTGGCGTGGCTGAAGGCCAACCCCGGCCCGGTCATGGTCAAGAACTTCAAGGTCGCTCCGCCCAAGCGCGAGGACATGAAGGACGACATGGAAGCGCTGATCCACCACTTCAAGCTGTTCAGCGAAGGCTATTGCGTGCCGGCCGGGGAAACCTACGCGGCGGTGGAAGCGCCCAAGGGCGAGTTCGGCTGCTACCTGGTCTCCGATGGCGCCAACAAGCCGTTCCGCGTGCACCTGCGTGCACCGGGCTTCGCCCACCTGTCCTCGATCGATTCGATCGTGCGCGGCCACATGCTGGCCGACGTGGTGGCGATGATCGGTACCTACGACCTGGTGTTCGGCGAGGTTGACCGGTAATGCCGTCCGCCACGCCAACGCCCGCTGCAGGCAGCCGGCGCAAGCCGGCGCCGCAGTTTCTGCAATTTCACGTTATGCATTTCGCTGAGGTCGGCCGATGAAGGCGACAGGTAATTTCGAGGCGGCGCGCGACGTCGACCCGATGGTGGTGCTGAGCGACAAGACCCGCGCTCACATCGATCACTGGCTGTCCAAGTTCCCGCCGGACCGCAAGCGCTCTGCCGTGCTGCAGGGCCTGCATGCGGCCCAGGAGCAGAACGAGGGCTGGCTGACCGACGAACTGATCGCCGGCGTGGCCAAGTACCTCGACCTGCCGCCGGTGTGGGCCTACGAGGTCGCCAGCTTCTACTCGATGTTCGAGACCGAGAAGGTGGGCCGCAACAACGTGGCCATCTGCACCAACATCAGCTGCTGGCTCAATGGCGCCGAGGACATCGTCCGCCATTGCGAGAAGAAGCTGGGCATCAAGCACGGTGAATCGACCCCGGACGGCCGCGTCTACCTCAAGCGCGAGGAAGAGTGCCTGGCCGGCTGCGGTGGCGCGCCGATGATGGTCATCAACGGTCACTACCATGAGCGTCTGACCCTGGAAAAGGTCGACGAGCTGCTGGACGGGCTGGAGTAAGGGCATGGCACATCACCACGAATCCAAGGGTCCGGTCGGCCCCGCGCCGCTGCCGCACCAGGTGGTCTACACCACCCTGCATTACGACACCCCGTGGTCGTACGAAAGCTACCTGAAGACCGGTGGCTATGCCGCCCTGCGCAAGATCCTCGAAGAGAAGATCCCGCCGGAGCAGGTCATCGAGATGGTCAAGGCCTCGGGCCTGCGCGGCCGCGGTGGCGCTGGCTTCCCGACCGGCCTGAAGTGGTCCTTCATGCCCAAGGGCAACATGCAGAAGTACATCCTCTGCAACTCGGACGAATCCGAGCCGGGCACCTGCAAGGACCGCGACATCCTGCGCTACAACCCGCATTCGGTGGTGGAAGGCATGGCGATCGCCTGCTACGCCACCGGTTCGACCGTGGGTTACAACTACCTGCGCGGTGAGTTCCACCACGAGCCGTTCGAGCACTTCGAGCAGGCCCTGGCCGACGCCTATGCAAATGGCTGGCTGGGCAAGAACGTGATGGGCTCGGGCGTGGACATCGACATCTACGGTGCGCTGGGCGCCGGCGCGTACATCTGCGGCGAAGAAACCGCGCTGATGGAATCGCTGGAAGGCAAGAAGGGCCAGCCGCGCTACAAGCCGCCGTTCCCGGCGAACTTCGGCCTGTACGGCAAGCCGTCGACGATCAACAACACCGAAACCTACGGTTCGGTGCCGGCGATCATCCGCAACGGCCCGGAGTGGTTCAAGGGCCTGAGCCTGACCGCCAACGGCGGCCCGAAGTGCTTCTCGGTGTCCGGCTGCGTGCAGAACGGCGGCAACTTCGAAGTGCCGCTGGGCACCACCTTCGACGACCTGCTGGAAATGGCCGGCGGCCTGCGTCCGGGCCGCACCCTCAAGGGCGCGATTCCCGGCGGCGTGTCGATGCCGGTGCTGACCGCGGCCGAGCTGAAGGGCCTGCCGATGGACTACGACACCATCCGTGCACTGGGCTCGGGCCTGGGTTCGGGCGCCGTCGTGGTGCTCGATGACAGCGTCTGCTGCGTCAAGTTCGCCTGCCGCATCAGCCAGTTCTTCCACAAGGAATCCTGCGGCCAGTGCACCCCGTGCCGTGAAGGCACCGGCTGGATGCACCGCGTGCTGGAGCGCATCGTCGCCGGCAAGGCCACGATGGAAGACCTGCACCAGCTGAAGGCGGTGGCCGGCCAGATCGAAGGCCACACCATCTGTGCGTTCGGCGAAGCGGCTGCATGGCCCATCCAGGGCTTCCTGCGCCAGTTCTGGGACGAGTTCGAGTACTACATCGTCAACGGTCATTCGATGGTTGACGGCAAGAAGGTGGAGGCAGCCGCTGCATGAGCGCGCAACCCGTAAATCCGAGCGTGCCACCCGATCACGTCACCATCGAGATCGATGGCAAGTCGCTGGTCGTGCCCAAGGGCTCGATGATCATCCAGGCCGCCGACAAGGCCGGCATCTCCATTCCGCGCTTCTGCTACCACGAGAAGCTGCCGATCGCCGCCAACTGCCGCATGTGCCTGGTGGACGTGGAGAAGTCGCCGAAGCCGGCGCCGGCCTGCGCCACCCCGGTGATGGACGGCATGAAGGTCGCCACCCGCAGCGAGAAGGCACTGAAGTTCCAGCGCTCGGTGATGGAGTTCCTGCTCATCAACCACCCGCTGGACTGCCCGATCTGCGACCAGGGCGGCGAGTGCGAGCTGCAGGACGTTTCGCTGGGCTATGGCCGTTCGGTCAGCCGCTTCAACGAGCGCAAGCGCGTGGTGCCGGACGAGGACATGGGCCCGCTGGTCGCCACCGAGATGACCCGCTGCATCCAGTGCACGCGCTGCGTGCGCTTCACCGCCGACGTGGCTGGCACCTATGAACTGGGTGGCATGTACCGCGGCGAGAACCTGCAGATTGGTACCTACGACGGCAAGCCGCTGACCACCGAACTGTCCGGCAACGTCGTCGACGTCTGCCCGGTCGGTGCGCTGACCAACAAGGTGTTCCAGTTCCGCGCCCGCCCGTGGGAACTGACCGCACGCGAGTCGCTGGGCTACCACGACGCAATGGGTTCGAACCTGTTCCTGCACGTGCGTCGCGGCGAAGTGCTGCGCACCGTGCCGCGCGACAACGAAGCCGTCAACGAATGCTGGCTGTCCGACCGTGACCGCTACTCGCACCAGGGCCTGTACAGCGAAGACCGTGCGGTCAAGCCGCTGCGCAAGGTCAATGGCGAGTGGAAGGAAGTGAGCTGGGCCGAAGGCCTGGCCGCGGCCGCCGAGATCCTCAAGGCCAACCAGGGCGACAACCTGGGCGTGCTGGTGCACCCGGCGACCTCGAACGAGGAGGGCGCGCTGCTGGCCCGCCTGGCCAAGGGCCTGGGTTCGAGCAATATCGACCACCGCATCAACAACCGCGATTTCTCCGACGCCGCGACTGCTGAAGTGTTCGGCCTGCCGCTGGCGGAAATCGAAGGCGCCGACCGCATCGTCGTTCTGGGCAGCAACATCCGCCACGAACTGCCGCTGCTGCACGCCCGCCTGCGCAAGGCGCAGACCACCCATGGCGCCAAGATCCACGTCGTCAACCCGGTGGACTTCGACTTTGCCTTCAGCATCGCTGGCAAGCAGATCGTCGCGCCGTCGAAGTTCGCCGACGCGCTGGCCAACGCCGAGCTGCGTTCGGCAGTGCAGGGCGGCAACAACACCGTGCTGATCGTCGGTGGCATCGCCGAGAATCACCCGCAGGCTGCCGCGATCCGCGCCGCTGCGCGTGACTTCGCAGCCGCCACCGGTGCCAAGCTGTGCCGCATCCCGCAGGGCGCCAACGCCGTTGGCCTGACCCGCGCCGGCGTGCTGCCGGCCGGCAAGGACGTCGCCGCGATGCTGGCGCAGCCGCGCCAGGCTTACGTGGTGTACGGCCTGGAGCCGGGCCTGGACTTCGCCGATGCTCCGGCGGCGCGCAAGGCGCTGGTCGGTGCCAAGGTGGTGGCCTTCAGCCAGTTCGCCTGTGTCTCCACCCGCGACGTCGCCGATGTGATCCTGCCGATCGGGGCGCTGCCGGAAATCGACGCCACCCTGACCAACCTCGATGGTCGCGAGCAGTCGGCCCGTGCCGGCGGCAAGCTGCCGGGCGAGGCGCGTGAAGGCTGGCGCGTGCTGCGCGCACTGGGCGGCGAAATGGCGCTGGCCGGTTTCGACTTCACCGACCTGGCCGGCCTGCGCGCCAGCCTGGCCCCGGTGTCGGTCAGCGTTGCCGCTTCGGCGCAGCCGGCCGTAGCCGGCGAGGGCCTGGAAGTGGCTTCGACCGCCGCGATCTACCGCATCGACGCGGTGGTCCGTCGCGCCCCGGCGCTGCAGTCGCATCCGCTCAACAACGCCCCGCGCATCGTGCTGAACGCTGAAGATGCCGCTCGCCTGCAGCTGCAGGAAGGGCAGATGGCCAAGGTCGGCACCGATGCCGGCAAGGCCACCCTGCCGGTGGTGGTCGACGCCCGCGTCGCTGCGGGTTCGGTCTGGATTGAATCGGGCCACGGCGCGACCGCGCCGCTGGGTGCCGCTCGCGTAACGGTGGTGGCTGCATGAACGAATTGCTGTTGAACGCGGTCGACCCGCTGCACCAGTGGCTGCTTGGCCTCGGTGACATCGGCGCGCTGATCTGGATCATCCTGAAGATCCTGGTGATCACCGTTCCGGTGATCATCTCGGTGGCCTTCTACGTGGTCTGGGAACGCAAGCTGATCGGCTGGATGCACGTCCGCCACGGCCCGATGTACGTGGGCATGGGCATCTTCCAGGCCTTCGCCGACGTCTTCAAGCTGCTGTTCAAGGAAGTGGTGCAGCCGAGCAGTGCCAACAAGGCGATCTACCTGCTGGCCCCGCTGATCACCCTGGCCCCGGCCTTCGCGGCCTGGTCGGTGGTGCCCTTCGATTCGCAGATCGTGCTGTCCAACGCCAACGCCGGCCTGCTGTACCTGCTGGCGATGACCTCGCTGGGCATCTACGGCATCATCCTGGCCGGTTGGGCGTCCAACTCGAAGTACGCGTTCCTGGGTGCCATGCGCGCTTCGGCGCAGATGATCAGCTACGAAATCGCGATGGGCTTCGCCCTGGTCGGCGTGATGATCGCCTCGGGCAGCCTGAACCTGAGCAACATCGTGATGGCGCAGGCCGGCAGCTCCGGCTTCTTCGACTGGTTCCTGCTGCCGCTGTTCCCGCTGTTCGTCATCTACTGGGTGTCGGGCGTGGCGGAAACCAACCGCGCGCCGTTCGACGTGGTGGAAGGCGAGTCGGAAATCGTTGCCGGCCACATGGTCGAATACTCCGGCGGTGCCTTTGCGCTGTTCTTCCTGGCCGAATACGCGAACATGATCCTGATCAGCTTCCTGATCTCGATCTTCTTCCTCGGCGGCTGGCTGAGCCCGGTCCAGGGCTGGGTCAACTTCGGCGATGTCTCGCCGCTGGTCGACTGGATCTGGAAGGGTGGTGCACCGTGGCTGTTCGTCAAGGTGTTCTTCTTCGCCAGTGCCTACATCTGGTTCCGTGCCAGCTTCCCGCGCTTCCGCTATGACCAGATCATGCGCCTGGGCTGGAAGGTCTTCATCCCGCTGGCCATTCTGTGGATCGCGGTTACCGCCGTCATGGTGTTCTTCGGCGTGATTCAAAAGGGCGTCTAAAGTGATGAACAGGATTACCCATTACTTCAAGAGCCTGCTGCTGCTCGAACTGCTGGCGGGCCTCTGGCTGACGCTGAAGTACAGCTTCAAGCCGAAGTACACGATGATGTACCCGATGGAGAAGTTCCCGCAGTCGCCGCGCTTCCGTGGCCTGCACGCCCTGCGCCGTTATCCCAACGGTGAAGAGCGCTGCATCGCCTGCAAGCTGTGCGAAGCAGTGTGCCCGGCGCTGGCCATCACCATCGACTCGGCCAAGCGCGAAGACGGCACCCGCCGTACCACGCGCTACGACATCGACCTGTTCAAGTGCATCTTCTGCGGCTTCTGCGAAGAAAGCTGCCCGGTGGACTCGATCGTCGAAACCCACATCCTCGAGTACCACTTCGAGAATCGTGGTGAAAACATCGTTACCAAGCCGCAGCTGCTGGCCCTGGGCGACCGTCTCGAATCCGAGATCGCCGAGCGTCGCGCCGCCGATGCCGCTTACCGCTGAGGTCGAGAGATGGATTGGGTAAATATCGCTTTCTGGGTGTTCGCCATCGCGGCAACGGTTTCGGCCGGTGCGGTGATCAGCGTGCGCAACCCGGTTCACGCCGTGCTCTGCCTGGTGCTGACCTTCTTCTCCATCGCCTGCGTGTGGCTGCTGGTGGGCGCCGAGTTCCTCGGCGTGGCCCTGGTGCTGGTCTACGTCGGCGCGGTGATGGTGCTGTTCCTGTTCGTGGTGATGATGCTGGACATCGACCCCACCAAGCTGCGTGAGGGCTGGGTGCGCTACCTGCCGGTCGGCCTGATCGTCGCGGTCGCGATGCTGGTGCAGATGCTGATCCTGATCGGTGTCAAGGCCCGCTCGGTCACGCCGTTCCCGGCCGACAACGCCGCCGCGGTCGCCGCCGACAGCTCCAACGTCACCTGGCTGGCGCGCACGCTGTTCACCGAGTACCTGCTGCCGTTCGAGTTCGCCGCCGTCATCCTGACCGTGGCCGTCGTCGCCGCGGTGATGCTGACCCTGCGCCGCCGTACCGGTGTGAAGAGCCAGAACCCGGGCGAGCAGACCATGGTCAAGGCCGGCCAGCGCCTGCGCATGGTCAAGATGGGCGCCGAAGCACCGGTCGTGCACAGCAACAGCAAGCCGGCCGCCGGCGAGGAGACCCAGCCGTGATTACCCTTGGCCACATGCTTGCGCTCGGCGCGGTGCTGTTCGCCATCAGCCTGGCCGGCATCTTCCTCAACCGGAAGAACGTCATCGTCCTGCTGATGTCGATCGAACTGATGCTGCTGTCGGTGAACATCAATTTCGTCGGCTTCTCGCGTCAGCTGGGCGATCCGTCCGGCCAGCTGTTCGTGTTCTTCATCCTGACCGTCGCCGCCGCGGAAGCCGCCATCGGCCTGGCGATCCTGGTGACCCTGTTCCGTACCCGCCGCACGATCAATGTCGGCGAAGTCGATTCGCTGAAGGGCTGATCCACAGATGGAAATCACTCTCTCCAAGAGTCTGTTGATCGCAGTGGTGCTTGCACCGCTGTTCGGCAGCATCATCGCCGGCCTGTTCGGTCGCCAGGTCAAGCGCTTCGGCGCGCAGACCATCACCATCCTCGGCGTCGCGGTTGCCTGCGGCCTGTCGATGTACACGCTCTACCAGCTGCTGTGGGGCGGTGCGCAGCCGTTCAACCAGAACATCTACACGTTCTTCGAAGTCGGCCAGTATTCGGCCCACGTCGGCTTCATGGTCGACAAGCTGACCGCGATGATGATGGTGGTGGTGACCTTCGTGTCGCTGCTGGTCCACATCTACACGATCGGCTACATGCAGGACGATCCGGGCTACCAGCGGTTCTTCAGCTACATCTCGCTGTTCACCTTCTCGATGCTCACCCTGGTGATGAGCAACAACTTCCTGCAGCTGTTCTTCGGCTGGGAAGCGGTGGGCCTGGTGTCGTACCTGCTGATCGGCTTCTGGTTCAAGCGCCCGACCGCGATCTTCGCCAACATGAAGGCGTTCCTGGTCAACCGCGTCGGTGACTTCGGCTTCCTGCTGGGCATCGCCGGCGTGCTGTGGGTGTTCGGCACCCTGGACTACTCGCAGGTGTTCTCGCAGGCCGGCATGCTGGCTGATCCGCGGGCCCAGCTGCAGATCTGGGACGGCACGATCCTCGGCATGCAGCTGCTGAACGAGCCGGTGATCTGGTCGATCGCCACCGTCATCTGCATCTGCCTGTTCATCGGCGCCATGGGCAAGTCGGCCCAGGTCCCGCTGCACGTGTGGCTGCCGGACTCGATGGAAGGCCCAACCCCGATCTCGGCACTGATCCACGCCGCGACGATGGTGACCGCCGGTATCTTCATGGTTACCCGCATGTCGCCGCTGTTCGAGCTGTCGCAGACCGCGCTGAACTTCATCCTCTTCATCGGTGCCACCACCGCGTTCTTCACCGGCCTGATCGGCATCGTGCAGAACGACATCAAGCGCGTCGTCGCGTATTCCACGCTGTCGCAGCTGGGCTACATGACCGTGGCGCTGGGCGTGTCGGCCTATTCGGCCGCCGTGTTCCACCTGATGACCCACGCCTTCTTCAAGGCCCTGCTGTTCCTGGGCGCCGGCTCGGTCATCATCGCGATGCACCACGAGCAGGACATGCGCAAGATGGGCGGCCTGCGCAAGTACATGCCGATCACCTTCATCACCATGTGGATCGGTACCCTGGCCCTGGTCGGTACGCCGTTCTTCTCGGGCTTCTACTCGAAGGACACCATCATCGAGGCGGCCGAGATCCACGCCCACATGCAGAACAGCTGGGTGGCCACCTATGGCTACTGGGCGGTGCTGGGTGGCGTGCTGGTGACCAGCTTCTACAGCTTCCGCCTGCTGTTCATGACCTTCCACGGCAAGGAGCGCTTCCGCGACGCGCATGATGACCATGGCCACGGCCATGACGATCACCACGCCGCAGACGCACACCATGCCGATGCCCACCACGGCGATGCCCATGACGACCACGGCCATGGCCACGGCCCGCATGAGCCGCATGAAACCCCGTGGGTGGTGACCCTGCCGCTGATCCTGCTGGCCATCCCGTCGATCGCCATCGGTTTCTTCAGCATCGGTCCGATGCTGCATGGCACCGACTGGGCCGGCCACCACGCCCACGCGGCGATCCAGGGCCAGGTCAACACGTTCTTCACCGGCATCGTGAACTTCTACGATCCGGCCAAGAACACCGTTGCCTTCCTGGGTGAAGAGTTCCACGGGCCGGTGGCGTTCGCGCTGCACGGCATGATGCTGCCGCCGTTCTGGCTGACCCTGGCGGGCTTCCTGCTGGCCGCACTGTTCTACCTGTGGAAGCCGGACCTGTCGGGCAAGGCGCGCAAGACCTTCGCCCCGCTGGTGTCGGTGCTGGAAAACAAGTACGGCTTCGACAAGCTGTGGATCGATGGCTTTGCCGGCGGCAGCGTCAAGCTGGGCAAGGTCTCGCGCTGGATCGACAGCAACATCGTCGACGGCGTGGTCAATCTCTCGGCACGTGTTGTGGACGTCGCAGCCGGCGTGCTGCGTCGTACCCAATCCGGTTTCCTCTATCACTACGCCTTCGCGATGATCATCGGCCTGATTGCCCTGCTGGGCGTGCTGATGCATTACCTGCGTTGATGACCTGTACGGAATAAGAAGACGTGTCGAACTGGCCTCTACTCAGTGTCCTCATCTGGCTGCCGATCCTCGGTGGCGCCCTGATCCTTGCGATCCGTGATGCGCAGACCGCCCGCTGGGCGTCGCTGGGCGTCGCGGTGCTGACCTTCGTTGCGAGCCTCTCGCTGCTGAGTGGCTACAACGCGGGCATCGACGGTCTGCAGTTCGTCGAGACCCATGCCTGGATCCCGGCGTACAAGATCGGCTACAACCTGGGCGTGGACGGCATCGCCGTGGCCCTGATTCTGCTGACCACGCTGGTCAGCGTGCTTGCCCTGATCGGTGCCTGGAGCGCCATCGACAAGCGCGTCAACCAGTACGTGGCCGCCTTCCTGATCCTGGAAGGCGTCACGGTCGGTATCTTCTCGGCCACGGACGCGATGCTGTTCTACGTGTTCTTCGAGGCGATGCTGATCCCGATGTTCCTGATCATCGGTGTCTGGGGTGGCCCGCGCCGCATCTACGCCGCGCTGAAGTTCTTCCTCTACACCTTCCTTGGCTCGGTGCTGATGCTGGTGGCGCTGATCTACCTGTACCTGAAGGGCGGCAGCTTCCAGCTGGCCGACCTGTATGCGCTGCCGCTGTCGGCCAAGGAACAGACCTGGATCTTCTTCGCCTTCCTGATCGCCTTCGCGGTCAAGGTGCCGATGTTCCCGGTCCACACCTGGCTGCCGGATGCCCACGTGGAAGCGCCGACCGCCGGTTCGGTGATCCTGGCCGCCATCGCGCTGAAGATCGGTGGCTACGGCTTCCTGCGCTTCAACCTGCCGATCGTCCCGGACGCTTCGCAGGAATGGGCCTGGCTGGTGATCGCGCTGTCGCTGATCGCGGTGATCTACGTCGGCCTGGTCGCCCTGGTGCAGGACGACATGAAGAAGCTGATCGCGTATTCGTCGATCGCGCACATGGGCTTCGTCACCCTCGGTACCTTCATCGCCCTGTGGCTGGTGCGTGAAGCCGGCAACGCCGATGCGGCCCGCCTGGGCCTGCAGGGCGCCATGGTGCAGATGATCTCGCACGGCTTCGTGTCCGGTGCGATGTTCTCCTGCGTCGGCGTGCTGTACGACCGCATGCACAGCCGCCGCATCGCCGACTACGGCGGCGTGGTCAACGTGATGCCGTGGTTCGCCACCTTCGCCATGCTGTTCTTCATGGCCAACGCGGGCCTGCCGGGTACCAGCGGCTTCGTCGGCGAGTTCATGGTCATCCTGTCGGCGTTCCAGCGTAATCCGTGGATCGCGCTGGGCGCGGCCACCACCCTGATCATCGGCGCCGCCTACACCCTGTGGCTGTACAAGCGCATCTTCTTCGGCGAAGTGGCCAACAGCCACGTTGCCGAACTGAAGGACATCAACGGCCGCGAATGGCTGGTGCTGGGCGTGTTCGCCATCGGCGTACTGGCCCTGGGCATCTATCCCAAGCCGCTGACCGACCTGATGGAGCCCTCGATCGCGAAGCTGGCGATGCAGATCGCATCCAGCAAGCTGCTGTAATTCCAGGATTTGATGATGACCACCTCGCCGCTGCTGCCATTGACCGCTGCTGACCTGCCACCGCTCGCTCCCGAGCTGGTGCTGATCGGGAGCGCCTTCGCCCTGATGATCCTCGACCTGTTCGTCAGCAACCGGAACAAGATCGTCACCCACCTGTTCTCGCTCGCTGCGCTGGCCGTGGTGCTGTTCATGCTGGCCACCGGCGTGGGCGGGCAGGGGGAGGTATTCCATGGCATGTTCGTGCGCGATACCGCCGCGGACGTGATGAAGACCGGGATCGTGCTGCTCAGCGGCCTGACCCTGGTCTATGGCTGGCGCTACCTGCGTGATCGCAACCTGTTCCAGGGCGAGATCCCGGTGCTGATCCTGTTCGGCACCGCCGGCATGATGATCCTGGTCTCGGCCGGCAGCCTGCTGATGGTCTACCTGGGCCTGGAACTGCTGGCGCTGTGCTCCTACGCGCTGGTGGCCAGCAACCGCGAGAACGGCCTGGCCTCGGAAGCGGCGATGAAGTACATCGTGCTCGGTTCGCTGGCCTCGGGCCTGCTGCTGTACGGCATGTCGCTGATCTACGGTGCCACCGGCAGCCTGCACCTGGACGTCATCCGCGATGCCATCCCGCATTCGGAAGAGCGCGTGCTGCTGATCACCGGTGCGGTGTTCATGATCGCCGGCGTCGCCTTCAAGCTGGGTGCCGCGCCGTTCCACATGTGGCTGCCCGACGTGTACCAGGGTGCCCCGGCACCGATCGCACTGTTCATCAGCTCGGCGCCGAAGCTGGCCGCCTTCGGCATGGCCTACCGCCTGCTGGAAATGGGCGTGGGCCCGCTGTCGACCGAACTGCAGCTGCTGATCGCCGGCCTGGCGGCGGTGTCGCTGGTCATCGGCAACCTGATGGCCATCGCGCAGAGCAACCTCAAGCGCATGCTGGCGTTCTCCACCGTTTCGCACATCGGCTTCCTGCTGATGGGCATCGCCGGTGGTGGCGCGCAGGGCTATGCCGCCGCGCTGTTCTATGCACTGGCCTACGCCATCATGTCGACCGCTGCCTTCGGTGCGATCATCGCCCTGTCGCGTGCCGGCTTCGAGGCCGAGAACATCGAAGACTTCAAGGGCCTGAATGCCCGCAACCCGTGGATGGCTGGCCTGGTGCTGTGCATCATGGCGTCGCTGGCTGGCATCCCGCCGTTCCTGGGCTTCTGGACCAAGCTGGCCGTGCTCGGCGCAGCGGTCAACGGCGGCCTGCTGTGGCTGGCGATCCTCGGCGTGCTGTGTGCCGTGGTCGGCTGCTTCTACTACCTGCGCGTGATCAAGGTCATGTACTTCGATGAGCCGGTGGGCGAGGCCATGCCGCGCAGCAACGACCGCGTGCTGGGCCTGGTGCTGGGCGTGAACGCACTGGCGCTGCTGGCGCTGGGCATTGCCTGGAACCCGATCATGGTCTGGTGCCAGCAGGCATTTGCGCATCTTGCATAAAAGTTGACACAAAGCTGCGCGATTCGTGTAATATGCGCAGCCTGAGTTGTCACTGCAGCGGTTCAGCCAGAACATCGTTGCGGTAGCCCTGCTCGAAAGAGCAGGGCAGCAGTTCAAACACTTCCGGTGCGGGGTGGAGCAGTCTGGCAGCTCGTCGGGCTCATAACCCGAAGGTCGCAGGTTCAAATCCTGCCCCCGCTACCAACTTCATATCGGCGCCAACCGGTTTGATGAATGAGGGAAGGCTTGCATGTTTTGAAGCATTCACTTATGATTCCGCTTCTGATGCGGGGTGGAGCAGTCTGGCAGCTCGTCGGGCTCATAACCCGAAGGTCGCAGGTTCAAATCCTGCCCCCGCTACCAAGTAAAGAATGCGCCTTCGAAGTCCTGCTTCGAAGGCGTCTTTCTTTGGGGTGGTCCACATTTTGTAGCGTCGAGCCATGCTCGACTGTCCTTCCCGCATCGGGTCATGCCCCGTGGCGGGGGAGGGGGTTTCGGGGCCGCCAAGCCTTGCACCAGCGCGGTGCAGCCGCTATCATCAGCGGCCTAGCAGTACCCCTGAAGGCGGCCTCCCAGCGGGAGTCCGGACCCGGAAGGAGGGCCGCAACCGGCAGGCACTGCAGGTTGCAACCGGAATCCAGTCACCGGAGTCTTTCCGGAAAAGGGGCCCAGCGGGCCCTTTGTCGTTTCCGGGGCGTCATGTTTCCACGCTGGCCAAGGCCGGCACCCAACCATAGAGATCAAGGCAGGCTGTGAGCGACAAGGCAACCGACATCGCGAATCTGCTCGCCCCGACCGTTGTGTCGCTGGGCCTGGAGCTGCTGGGCGTTGAGTATCTGCCGGCCCCCGGCGGTGCGACCCTGCGCCTTTACATCGACGTGCCGCTGGCTGAACAGCCCGAGCGCATCATCAATGTCGACGACTGCGAACGCGTCAGCCGTGAAGTGTCGGCACAGATGGACGTCGAAGACCCGATCAGCGGCAACTACACGCTGGAAGTGTCTTCGCCGGGCGTGGACCGTCCGCTGTTCAACCTGGAGCAGTTCGGCCGTCACCTTGGCGAAATGGCCAAGGTCACCCTGAAGCTGCCGCAGGATAATCGTCGTCGCCTGCAGGGTCGCATCGAAGCAACCGACGAGGCCGCGGACACCATCACCTTCGTTGTCGACAAGACCGAAGTGATCGTGTCGGCCGACAACATCGACAAGGCGCGGATCATGCCCGACTGGGTGGCGCTGGGGCTGGCCCCGAGCAAGCCGACCGGTCCGGCACCGAAGCGTCCGAAGCCGAACAAGAATTCTTCTTCCAACGAGCCGGCGGCAAAGAAGCCGCGCGCGGAGTGAGCCAATGAGCAAGGAACTGTTGCTGGTAGTCGACGCAGTCGCCAACGAGAAGGGCGTGCCGCGTGAAGTGATCTTCGATGCCATCGAGGCCGCCCTGGCCTCGGCAGCGAAGAAGCGCTATCCCGACGAGGAAGTGCTGACCCGCGTGGTCATCGACCACAAGGATGGCAGCTACGAAACCTACCGCCGCTGGGAAGTGGTGGCCGATGACGTGGTGATGGAATCGCCGGATCGCCAGATCCGCCTGATGGACGCCGTCGACGAAGCCGAAGGCGTGGACGTCGGCGACTACATCGAAGAGCAGATCGAGAACCCGGACTTCGGCCGCATCGCCGCCCAGGCTGCCAAGCAGGTCATCGTCCAGCGCGTGCGCGAAGCCGAGCGCCAGCAGGTCGTGGATGCGTGGAAGGATCGCGTCGGCGAACTGATCACCGGTGTGGTCAAGCGCGCCGAGCGCGGCAACATTTATGTCGACCTCGGTGGCAACGCCGAAGGCTTCATTCCGAAGGACAAGGGCATTCCGCGCGACGTGCTGCGTGCCGGTGACCGCGTGCGCGGCTACCTGGCCGAGGTCCGCTCGGAGCCGCGTGGCCCGCAGCTGTTCATCAGCCGCGCCGCCCCGGAATTCATGATCGAGCTGTTCAAGCTGGAAGTGCCGGAAGTCGGCCAGGGCCTGGTGGAAATCAAGGCCTGTGCCCGCGATCCGGGCGACCGCGCCAAGATTGCCGTGCTCGCCCACGACCAGCGCACCGATCCGATCGGCGCCTGCATCGGCATGCGCGGTTCGCGCGTGCAGGCCGTGTCCAACGAGCTCAATGGCGAGCGCGTGGACATCGTGCTGTGGAACGACAACCCGGCCAACTTCGTCATCAACGCGATGGCGCCGGCCGAAGTGCAGTCGATCATCGTCGATGAAGACAAGCACTCGATGGACCTGGCCGTGGCTGAAGACCGCCTGGCCCAGGCGATCGGCAAGGGCGGCCAGAACGTGCGCCTGGCCAGCCGCCTGACCGGCTGGCAGCTCAACGTGATGACCCAGGACCAGGTCACCGCCAAGTCGGAGGCCGAGCAGGCTTCGGCCCGCCAGCTGTTCATGGACAAGCTGGAAGTGGACGAAGAGATCGCCGGCATCCTGGTCAGCGAAGGCTTCGGCACCGTCGAGGAAATCGCATATGTCCCGGTCGGCGAACTGCTGGCCGTGGAAGGTTTCGACGAGGACATCGTCGAAGAGCTGCGCGCTCGTGCCCGCGATGCGCTGCTCAATGAGGCCCTGGCAGTCGAAGAAGGCCTTGAAGACGGCCAGCCGGCGCAGGACCTGCTGTCCCTGAAGGGCATGGACGAAGCCACCGCGTATGCGCTGGCCGGCCACGGCGTGCGTACCAGCGAGGACCTGTCCGACCTGGCCGCCGACGAGGTCATGGACTTCGGCATCGAAGGGCTGGATCAGGCGCGCGCCGCTGCGCTGATCCTGGCTGCCCGCGCCGAAGAGATCGCCCGACTGGAACGCGGCGAATGAGCCGGCAATGAACAGGGCCCTGAGCCGCTCAGGGCGTAGAATCCGCGCCACCTCCAGATGCGGGGGGGCGCCCACAAGATCATAGGATCCGAATGTCGCAGCAAACCACCATCCGCAAGCTTGCCGAACTGGTCAACACGCCGGTCGAAAAACTGCTGGAACAGCTGGCCGGTGCCGGCATGAAGTTCAGCGGTCCCGACCAGGTCGTGACCAGCTCCGAGAAGGTGAAGCTCCTGGGCTTCCTTCGTCGTTCGCATGGCAAGCCCGAGCAGGCCCCGGAAGAGACCGATCAGTCTGCAAAGAAGATCACGCTCAACCGCCGGAAGCAGCAGGAAGTGACGGTCAATTCCGGTCGCAGCAAGACGACCGTGAATGTCGAGGTGCGCCAGAAGCGTACCTACGTCAAGGATGGTGCTCGCGCCATGACGCCGGACGAAGAGCGCGCCGACATCCTGCGCAAGCTGGAAGAGTCGCGTGCGCGCAACCTTGCCGAACAGCAGGCCCTGGCCGAGAAGGATCGTCTGCGCGACGAAGCCATCGTCCGTGCCCGCGAGGAAGAGGTTGCCGCCAAGGAGCGCGCCGAGGCCGAGAAGAAGGCCGCCGAAGAAGCTGCGGCCGCCGCCAAGGCTGCCGAGGCGCTGGCGGCCAGCAAGCCCAAGCGTGCTCCCATCGATGAAACCGCGCCGCGCCCGCCGCGCACTCCGGCCGCCGCCCCGGCTGCGCCGCGTGGTGCACCGCCGCCGCCGCGCAACGATGACCGCAACAACCGCAGCGCGCCGCGCAACGAGCGTGGCCCGGGCGATCGCTTCGCTGGCCAGATGCATCTGTCGGCCGCTGACCGCGCGCGTCGTGGCAACAGCAACAACAGCAACACCCGGGGGCGTCCGGGCGGTCGCAACCAGTCCGGTGGCCGTCGCGACATGTCGCGCGGTGGCAACAATGCCGGTCCGCACGGCTTCGAGCGTCCGACCGCACCGGTCGTGCGTGAAGTGGCGATCGGCGACACGATCACCGTGGCCGACCTGGCGCAGAAGCTCGCGCTGAAGGGCGGCGAGGTGGTCAAGGCGCTGTTCAAGATGGGCGTGATGGCCACCATCACCCAGTCCATCGACCACGACACCGCCGCGCTGGTGACCGAAGAACTCGGCCACAAGGCGATCCGTGCCAACGACAACGACGCCGAAGACGCACTGCTGGCCTCGACCGGTGAAAACCAGGGCGAAGCCACCCAGCGCCCGCCGGTGGTCACCATCATGGGCCACGTCGATCACGGCAAGACCTCGCTGCTGGATTACATCCGCCGCACCAAGGTCGCCACCGGCGAAGCCGGCGGCATCACCCAGCACATCGGTGCCTACCACGTGGATACGCCGAAGGGCGTGATCAGCTTCCTGGATACCCCGGGCCATGCTGCCTTCACCTCGATGCGTGCCCGTGGCGCCAAGCTGACCGACATCGTGGTGCTGGTCGTGGCCGCCGATGACGGCGTCATGCCGCAGACCAAGGAAGCGATCCAGCACGCCCGTTCGGCGGGTGTGCCGCTGATCGTGGCGATCAACAAGATCGACAAGTCCGACGCCGACCCGATGCGGGTCAAGAACGAACTGCTGTCCGAGCAGGTCGTGGCCGAAGACTTCGGTGGTGACACCCAGATGGTGGAGATCTCGGCCAAGACCGGCCTGGGCATCGACGACCTGCTGGACGCCATCTCGATCCAGGCCGAACTGCTGGAACTGAAGGCCGTCGACGAAGGCCGCGCCTCGGGCGTGGTGATCGAATCGTCGCTGGACAAGGGCCGTGGCCCGGTCGCTACCGTGCTGGTGCAGCAGGGCCGCCTGAAGAAGGGCGACTACCTGGTGTGCGGCATCCAGTACGGCCGCGTGCGTGCGCTGTTCGACGAAACCGGCAAGCAGCCGGAGTTCGCCGGCCCGTCCATCCCGGTGCAGGTCCTGGGCCTGTCCGGCGTGCCGGAAGCCGGTGACGACTTCGTGGTGGTCGAGGACGAGCGCCTGGCCAAGGACGTTGCCCAGCAGCGTGAGACCAAGCGTCGTGAATCGCGCCTGGTCGCCACCGCCGGCAGCCGCATGGAAGACATCATGGCGACCCTGGGCAAGGGCGAGGGCCAGCAGGTCCTCAACCTGGTCATCAAGGCCGACGTGCAGGGTTCGGTGCAGGCGCTGAGCCAGGCACTGGTCGCGCTGTCCAACGAAGACATCCGCATCAACGTGATCCACTCCGGCGTGGGTGGCATCACCGAGTCGGACGCCAATTCGGCGGCCGCTTCGAAGGCCACCGTCATCGGCTTCAACGTGCGTGCGGATGCTTCGGCCCGTCGCATCATCGAATCGAACGGCGTGGACCTGCGTTACTTCTCGATCATCTATGACGTGATCGATCAGGTGAAGCAGGTGGCTTCCGGCCTGCTGGGCGTGGAGATCCGTGAGGAGATCATCGGTATCGCCGAGGTCCGCGACGTCTTCCGCAGCTCCAAGCTGGGCGCCGTTGCCGGCTCGATGGTCATCGAGGGCGTGGTCAAGCGCAACAAGCCGATCCGCGTGCTGCGCGACAGCGTTGTGATCTTCGAGGGCGAACTGGAATCGCTGCGCCGCTTCAAGGAGAACGTCGAGGAAGTCCGCAACGGTACCGAATGCGGTATCGCGGTGAAGGCCTACAACGACGTCAAGCCGGGTGACCAGATCGAGTGCTTCGAGCGTATCGAAGTGCCGCGCACCCTGTAATGCTGCAACGGACCGGCCCTCACGGGCCGGTCCGCTCCCTGGTGGGGCTCGACCTTGGTCGGGCCGCTCCTCCTGGTAGGACCCGACCCTGGTCGGGTCACATTTGAATCGAGAGCCCGACCGCGTGCCCAAGACTTTCCATCGAACCGACCGTGTCTCCGCCCAGCTGCGCCGTGAACTCGGCACCCTGGTGCACAACGCCGTGCGCGAGCACGGGTTGCCCTCGGTGAGCGTGTCCGACGTGGAAATCACCCGCGACATGGCCCATGCCAAGGTGTTCGTCACCGCGCTGATGCCGGAACGTTCGGCTGAAGCCGTGGCCGGCCTGAAGGAGCTGGGCTACCGCCTGCGCATGGACCTGGCCCGTGCCATGAAGCTGCGCCACGTGCCGGAGCTGCATTTCCACTACGACGACTCGGTCGACCGTGGTGAGCACATCGACAACATCCTGCGCGACCTGCCCGATACGCTGGCCGCGGAGAAGCGTCGCGAGAGCGACGAAGAATAAGGCAGCGCCGGGCCCGTGCCCGGCGTCTTTCCGTTCCGGCAACGCGATGCCCGTGCGGGCCGCGATGCGGCAGCCGGGCATGGCTCGGCTCTACAACATCCTGTCATGACCCGAATTCAGTTCCGCCGCCTGGATGGCATCCTGCTGCTCGACAAGTCGACCGGCATGAGCTCCAACGCCGCCCTGCAGGTGGCCCGCCGCCTGTTCCGTGCCGAGAAGGGCGGTCACACCGGCAGCCTCGACCCGCTGGCCACCGGCCTGCTGCCGCTGTGCTTCGGCGAGGCAACCAAGATTGCCGGCCTGCTGTTGGGCTCGGCCAAGTCCTACGACGCCGAGATCGTGCTTGGACAGACCACCGATACCGACGATTCCGAAGGCCAGGTGCTGCTGCAGCGGCCGGTGCCGGCAGTCAGCGCGCAGGCCCTGCAGGCCGCGCTGGCGCCGCTGACCGGCAGCATCCTGCAGCGGGCGCCGATCTATTCGGCGCTGAAGCAGGGCGGTGAGCCGCTGTATGTGAAGGCCCGCCGTGGCGACGTCATCGAGGCGCCCGAGCGCGAGGTGCAGGTGCACGCCATCGAGGTGCTGGAGCAGCAGCCGGAACGGCTGCGCCTGCGCGTCACCTGCGGCTCGGGCACCTACATCCGCAGCCTGGCCCGTGACCTCGGTGAAAGCCTGGGCTGCGGCGCGCATATCAGCGCGCTGCGCCGGCTCTGGGTCGAACCATTCCGCGAGCCGGTGATGGTCACCCTGGACCAGCTGCGGGCGATGGTCGAGGCGGGCGACGAGGCCGCCATGGATGCGCTGTTGCTGCCCCTGGCCGCCGGCCTGGCCGAGTACCCGCGGGTCGACCTCGACGCCGACCAGGCTCACCGGTTCTGCGTCGGCCAGCGCCAGCGCGACCTGTCCTGGCCGCGCGGCCTGGTCGCCGTGTTCGGCCCGGACGATGCTGTCCAGGGGCTGGGCCAGGTCGATGACAGTGGCCTGCTGGCCCCCCAGCGCCGTTTCAACCTCTGACCGGGGCCCGCCGGTTCAGCCCCGGACCTTGTCCCGGAAGCCCCCGGCCGTTACAATTTCGCGGCCGTTTTCCGGCAGCCTGCCCCGCGCAGGTTTCATCCTCGTAGTCCACGGCGAGCCTGGCGGTGCGCGAAGCGCGTTCCTGCCGGCCACGCATCACAGAGAAAAAAGAAAATGTCGATCGACACCCAGAAGGTCATTGAAGACAACAAGCGCAGCGCCGCCGACACCGGCTCCCCGGAAGTCCAGGTGGCCCTGCTGACCGCCCGCATCGAACTGCTGACCGGCCACTTCAAGACCCACAAGAAGGACCACCACAGCCGCCGCGGCCTGCTGCAGATGGTCAACCGCCGTCGCAGCCTGCTCGACTACCTGAAGAAGAAGGACGTCGAGCGTTACAAGGCCCTGATCGAAAAGCTTGGCCTGCGTCGCTAAGCAACGAATCCCCCGCGGCGCAGCGATGCGCCGCGGTTTTGTTTTGTAGCACCGCAATCCCCGATTCAGGCCGGAACGATCCGGCCACCCGCAGGCGGCAAGGGTCGCCGACGGTCCAAATTCGCAGACAGCATCCCCAAGGACACCCTCCGTGGCAAAAATCACCAAAACCTTCCAGTACGGCAAGCACACCGTCACGCTTGAGACCGGCGAAGTCGCCCGCCAGGCCAGCGGTGCCGTCATCGTCAAGATGGACGACACCGTACTGCTGGTCACCGCCGTCGCCGCCAAGAGCGCGCGCGAAGGCCAGGACTTCTTCCCGCTGACCGTCGATTATCAGGAAAAGTTCTACGCCGGCGGCCGTATCCCGGGTGGTTTCTTCAAGCGCGAAGGCCGTGCGACCGAGAAGGAAACCCTGATCTCGCGTCTGATCGACCGTCCGATCCGCCCGCTGTTCCCGGAAGACTACAAGAACGAAGTGCAGATCATCGCCACGGTCATGTCGCTGAACCCGGACGTGGACGGTGACATCCCGGCCCTGATCGGTGCCTCGGCTGCCCTGGCCCTGGCCGGCACCCCGTTCATGGGTCCGATCGGCGCTGCCAAGGTCGGTTACAAGAACGGCGAATACATCCTGAACCCGACCGTCAGCGAACTGGCTGACTCGCAGCTGGAACTGGTCGTCGCCGGTACCTCCAACGCCGTGCTGATGGTCGAATCCGAAGCCGCGCTGCTGTCCGAAGAAGTGATGCTGGGCGCCGTGACCTTCGGTCACCGCGAAATGCAGAAGGTCATCAACGCGATCAACGAGCTGACCGTCGAAGCCGGCACCAAGCCGTCGACCTGGGAAGCCCCGGCCAAGAACGACGCGCTGATCTCCGCCCTGAAGGAAGCCATCGGCCCGCGCCTGGGCGAAGCCTTCCAGGTGCGCGACAAGCTGCAGCGCCGTGACGCCATCTCGGCGATCAAGAAGGACGTGGTCGAAACCCTGTCTGGCCGCGTGGCCGCCGAGGGCTGGAACCCGGCCGAGCTGTCGAAGGAATTCGGCGAGCTGGAATACCGCACCATGCGTGACTCGGTGCTGGACACCAAGGTCCGCATCGACGGCCGTGCGCTGGACACCGTCCGCCCGATCGCCGTGAAGACCGGCGTGCTGCCGCGTACCCACGGTTCCTCGCTGTTCACCCGCGGCGAAACCCAGGCCATCGTGACCATCACCCTGGGCACCGCCCGTGACGGCCAGGTCATCGATGCCGTTGCCGGTGAGTACAAGGAAAACTTCCTGTTCCACTACAACTTCCCTCCGTTCTCGGTGGGTGAGTGCGGCCGCATGATGGGCCCGAAGCGCCGCGAAATCGGCCACGGTCGCCTGGCCAAGCGCGGCGTGCTGGCTGTCATGCCGTCGCTGGAAGCCTTCCCGTACACCATCCGCGTCGTCTCGGAAATCACCGAGTCGAACGGTTCCTCGTCGATGGCGTCGGTCTGCGGCTCGTCGCTGGCCCTGATGGACGCCGGCGTGCCGGTGAAGGCGCCGGTTGCCGGTATCGCCATGGGCCTGGTCAAGGAAGGCGAGCGTTTCGTCGTCCTGTCCGACATCCTGGGTGACGAAGATCACCTGGGCGACATGGACTTCAAGGTGGCCGGTACCGCTGAGGGCATCTCCGCCCTGCAGATGGACATCAAGATCGAAGGCATCACCGAAGAGATCATGAAGCAGGCCCTGCAGCAGGCCAAGGCTGGCCGTCTGCACATCCTGGGCGAAATGGCCCACGGCCTGACCGCCCCGCGTTCGGAGCTGTCCGACTACGCGCCGCGCCTGCTGACCATCAAGATCCACCCGGACAAGATCCGCGAAGTGATCGGCAAGGGTGGTTCGACCATCCAGGCCATCACCAAGGAAACCGGCACCCAGATCGACATCCAGGATGACGGCACCATCGTCATCGCTTCGGTCAACGCCATCGCTGCCCAGGCCGCCAAGGCCCGCATCGAGCAGATCACCTCGGACGTCGAGCCGGGCCGCATCTACGAAGGCAAGGTCGCCAAGATCATGGACTTCGGTGCGTTCGTCACCATCCTGCCGGGCAAGGACGGCCTGGTCCACGTCTCGCAGATCTCCAGCGACCGCGTCGAGAAGGTCGGCGACGTGCTGAAGGAAGGCGATGTGGTCAAGGTCAAGGTGCTGGAAGTCGACAAGCAGGGCCGTATCCGCCTGTCGATGAAGGCCGTGGAAGAAGGCGACGCCGTCAGCGCCGAATAATCGGCCTCCGGTTGATTACGGTGGGTGTCAACCTTGGTTGACACGCTTCTGGAATCGCTGAAATGAAAAAGCGGGCTTCGGCCCGCTTTTTCTTTGCGTCGACGCAACGAGGAGCCGCTCATACAGGTCGCTGCATGTCCTGCTGCAGTGCATGAGCGCCGCCAGGTGGCCATTGTTCTGTCACGGTTGTGCGGATCGCGCCTGTCCACTGGACGACATGCCGCGACATCCGTACCGCAGGCACATCGGTTTGCTAACGTGGCTGCGCCTTCGAACCGGGAGATCCCATGTTGCGCCAGACCGTGGCTGTCCTTGCCGTGCTGATTGCCGGCGCCCTGCCCATCGCTGCACACGCCGCTGCGGCACCGCAGGCGCCGATCTTCGGTGCCTACTATCCTGGCGGGTCGGCCGAGCGCTATCCGGTGCCGAGCATTCCGGCCGAACGCCTGACCCACCTGTTCTATGCGTTTTCCACCATTGAAGACGGCCGCTGCACGGTCGGTGCCGAAGCGCCGGCCAACTTCGCTGCGCTGGCCGAACTGAAGAAGGCGCATCCGCACCTGCGCACGCTGATTTCCATCGGCGGCTGGGGCGCGGGCGGTTTCTCCGATGCGGCGCTGAGCGAGGCCAGCCGCAAGCGCCTGGTCGATTCCTGCATGGCGCTGTTCTTCGATCGCTACGCCGGCAGCTTCGATGGCGTGGACATCGACTGGGAATTCCCGGTCAGTGGTGGGCCGAAGGAGCTGGCACACCGCCCGCAGGATCGCGCCAACTTGACCAGACTCGCGCAGGCGTTCCGCGTGGCACTCGACGCGCGCGGGCGCAAGCAGGGGCAGCCGATGCTATTGACCGCCGCATTGGCCGCCGGTCGCCTGCAGACCGATGGCCCCTACGATCCGGCGGCCAGCTACGACCTGCCGGCGCTGGCCAGGGTGTTCGATTTCATCAACCTGATGAGCTACGACATGGGCACCGGTTTCTCGGCGGTGTCGACCTTCAACGCCCCGCTGCATGAAGTGCCGGCCGATCCGCTGGCGCCGGAACTGCGGCGCTGGAACAACGTGGCCGGCGCGGTGCAGTACTACCGCGACCACGGCGTGCCGGCCCACAAGCTGGTGCTGGGCGTGCCGTTCTATGGCCGTGGCTTCAAGGTCACCGGCGATGCCGCCGATGGGCTGTACCAGGCCTACAGCGCGCCGGCCGACGCGGGCGACTGGCGGGTGATCAAGGCGCGCTATCTCGACCAGCCCGGCTGGACGAAGCACTGGCAGCCGCAGGCGCAGAGCCCGTGGCTGTACAACCCGCAGCAGAAGATCTTCATCAGCTACGAAGACCCGCGCTCGATCGGGCTGCGCGCGCAGTTCGCCCGCGAGCAGGGCCTGGCCGGGGTGTTCATGTGGGAGCTGACCGGCGATGACGAACAGGCCAGCCTGCTCAACGCCATGCTTGGCCCGTGGCAGAAGGCCCGCATCGGCGATTGAGCGTTGGCGGTAGTGCCGGGCCATGCCCGGCGCTACCTCAATTGGCCCAGACGCTGTTGGGATCGCCGTTGCGCGCGCGACGCTGGCTGGCCAGTGCCAGCCGGGCAAAGCCGAACGCCATGGCCAGTGCGATCGCATCGACCCAGAACAGCGGCCAGTGCCCATGCGCGGCCGCGCGCCACAGCCAGTCACCGCTGAGGGCACCATGCAGTACCGGCACCAGCGCGGTGCTGATCGCGGCGGCCCAGAGCAGCTCGCGTGCCGCCTGGGCCGGGCGGCGCAGTGCTGCCCACAGCGCACAGGCGGCCCAGCTGCCGAAACAGGCCCAGCGGATGCCGTGATCAACGGCGGACGGTGCCACCCGTTCCAGCACCAGGGCGCTGGCGAATGCGACCGAGATCGCCACGCACAGGCCGATGCACACGCCCACCGTGGCCCGCGCCATGTTCACCCCGGAGCGCGGTTGCTGTGGTTGCCGGCGCTTGCGCCGCGATTCGATCCACAGCAGGTTGCCCGAATAGAACAGGAAGGCACCGCCCAGGCCCAGCAGGAAGTACAGCCAGACCACCACGCCATTGCCGAACTCACCGAAATGCAGCGCATAGGCGGCGCTGAGCGTGGCGTGGTTGGCATCACGGTGGCCGGGCAGCTGGCTGGCCAGCAGGCGGCCACTGGCGACGTCCAGCGCGACCGAGCCAAGCGGGCCGAGGGTGCCGCTGGACTCACCGGTGATCTCGATGGTGGCATTGGCATCACCGCCGTTGGCCAGTTTCAGGTAGGCCGGTTCGAAATCGGTCACGCCCTGCGCGCGCGCCACTTCCAGCGCGCGCGCATGCAGTTCGCGCAGGCTGCCCGGAGCGGCCGGCACGCCGCTGGCGGCGCGCACGGGCGCGGTGTCCATCGCCGTCGGCACCGCCTGCATGGCCTTGCCTTCGAAGATGAGCGGGTTGAGCAGGGCGATCTGGATGAACACCAGGCAGAGCAGGGCACCGGTCACCGCGAACATCAGGTGGAACGGCAGGCTGAGCACACCGATCACGTTGTGTGCGTCCTGCCACAGCTGCTTGAGGTTGCGGCCCGGGCGCAGCGCGAACAGGTCGCCGAGCAGTTTCGGCAGATGGATCACCAGGCCACTGAGCAGGGCCATGCCATACAGCAGGCTGACGATGCCCATTACGTAGATGCCGGCCACCGGCAGGCCCAGGCTGTAGTGCAGCTCGTTGACCAGTTCGGCCAGGCCCGACTGCGGCGGCGTCGGGCTGCCGGCGGTCTGCCCCGGCCAGGCATAGCGCCATCCCCCGTCGTCGGCCTGCCAGTAGGCCAGCGGCTGCGGATGCTCGGCACCGGGGAAGGTCATGCCGACATGCCGGCGTGCTTCCGCATGTGCGGCCAGCACGTCCTCCAGCAGGTACTGCGCGTCATCCAGGCTGGCGGGCAACGCGGTGGCCGCGCCCGGCGTCTGCCACAGCGGCAGGTCGTGGTGGAACAGGGTCAGCGCACCGGCATAGAAGGCCACGAACAGCCCGAAGCCGGCCACCAGGCCGACCCAGGTGTGCAGGGTGGTGAACGTGCGCAGGGTCTGCGAGCTGAACTTCATGCGATTGATCTCATTGCACGGCGCCGGCCATGCGCAGCAGCCCGAGCACACCGAAACCGGCCGCCGCGCTGCCGGCCAGGGCCAGCCAGGCATACCCCGCGCGGCGGAAACTGAAGGCCCACAAAGCCGCCAGCATCCACAGCGGCACGAAGGAAATCAGCGCAGGCACCAGGGCGTTCTGCCACGGGCCGGGTGGCAGCCAGGTGACCAGCCCGGTGGCGGCGGCCGCCAGGAAGAAGCCGGCGAAGATACCGGCAAGCGCGCGCGCCCACATCACGGTGTCTCCGCGCCGGGGCGATGCCACGCGGCCAATGCCGGCAGCAGCATTGCCGACAGCATCCAGGTGCACAGCATTGCGACCAGGCCAGCGGCGAAGCCCAGCTCGGCCATCCACAGCCACAGCGATGCGGCGGCGGCGACCAGGCCGATCTGGTGGCCGAGGCGTCCTGCGCGGCGCAGGCGCGGCCAGCGGCAGTGCGGCGAGGCGGCATAGAACGCCAGCGCCGAGAACATCGCCGCCAGCATGCCCAGGCTGCAGAATCCCAGCGTGGAAAGGCCGACGGTGATCATTGCGGGCGACCGCGTTGGCAGCGGGCCGACGAACGCGGGGCACGGGCGGGGCCGGCGGGAGCCGGTCGGAGCGGGTGACGCATCACGAGGTCCTGGAGGGAAGCGGGCAGGCTGGCACGGGGCGGGCTGCGCGGACATGGTAATCATTGCGTTTTCACGCCGCCAGCGCTGGCCATTCAGCGGACCGTACGGTAGCCCTTGGGCTTTCCTCCCTGCTGGTTTAAGATCGTCGCAGAGCCCTGACTGGAACAAGGTGGCCCGCGCCCAGCGCCGGCCGAGCGTGCGACATGAGCACTACCACCGCCCACGGTTGACCTGCTCCCGAAGGCCCTGCGTTCCAGGCGCCCTCGCGGCGCTTTTTTATTGCCCGGGCCATCGCCCGGGAACGCTTTCCAGCCCGCCCGGCGGGCCCCGCACGAAGCCACTGCGATGATCAATATCACCCTTCCCGACGGCAGCCGCCGCGAGTTCGAAAACCCCGTCAGCGTCATGGACGTCGCCCAGTCGATCGGCGCCGGCCTGGCCAAGGCCACCATCGCCGGTTCGGTCGATGGCGTGCTGGTCGATGCCAGCGATGTCATCGACCACGATGCCAGCCTGCGCATCATCACCGCCAAGGACGAGGAGGGCGTGGAGATCATCCGCCACTCCTGCGCGCACCTGGTCGGCCACGCCGTCAAGCAGCTGTACCCGGACGTCAAGATGGTCATCGGCCCGGTGATCGCCGAGGGCTTCTACTACGACATCTACTCCGAGCGCCCGTTCACCCCGGACGACATGGCGGCGATCGAGAAGCGCATGGGCGAGCTGATCGCCCAGGACTACGACGTCATCAAGAAGATGACGCCGCGCGCCGAGGTGGTCGAGATCTTCAAGGCCCGTGGCGAGGACTACAAGCTGCGCCTGATCGAGGACATGTCCGACGACATCCAGGCGATGGGCATGTACTACCACCAGGAATACGTGGACATGTGCCGCGGCCCGCACGTGCCGAACACGCGCTTCCTGAAGGCCTTCAAGCTGACCCGCATTTCCGGCGCATACTGGCGTGGCGACGCGCAGAACGAGCAGCTGCAGCGCATCTACGGCACCGCCTGGGCAGACAAGAAGCAGCTTGAGGCGTACATCAAGCGCATCGAAGAAGCCGAGATGCGCGACCACCGCCGCATCGGCAAGCAGCAGGACCTGTTCCACCTGCAGGAAGAGGCGCCGGGCCTGGTGTTCTGGCACCCGAAGGGCTGGGCGCTGTGGCAGGTGGTCGAGCAGTACATGCGCAAGGTATACCGCAACAGCGGCTACGGCGAAGTGCGCTGCCCACAGATCCTGGACGTGAGCCTGTGGAAGAAGTCCGGTCACTGGGACAACTACCAGGACAACATGTTCTTCACTGAATCGGAGAAGCGCACCTACGCGGTCAAGCCGATGAACTGCCCGGGCCACATCCAGGTGTTCAACCAGGGCCTGCACAGCTACCGCGACCTGCCGATCCGCTACGGTGAGTTCGGTTCCTGCCACCGCAACGAGCCGTCCGGCGCGCTGCACGGCATTCTGCGCGTGCGTGGCTTTACCCAGGACGACGGGCATGTGTTCTGCACCGAAAACCAGATCGAATCGGAAGTGACCGCGTTCCACCAGCAGGCGCTTGCGGTCTACCAGCACTTCGGCTTCGACGAGATCCAGATCAAGATCGCGCTGCGCCCGGAATCGCGACTGGGCGATGACGCCACCTGGGACAAGGCCGAAGGCGCGCTGCGCTCGGCGCTGACCGCCTGTGGCGTGGAGTGGCAGGAGCTGCCGGGCGAGGGCGCCTTCTACGGCCCGAAGATCGAGTACCACCTGAAGGACGCCATCGGCCGTACGTGGCAGCTGGGTACCATGCAGGTCGACTTCATGATGCCGGGCCGCCTCGGCGCCGAGTACGTGGACGAGAACAGCCAGAAAAAGCACCCGGTCATGCTGCACCGGGCCATCGTCGGCTCGATGGAGCGCTTCCTGGGCATCCTGATCGAGCACCACGCCGGCCAGTTCCCGGCCTGGCTGGCGCCGACCCAGGTGGTGGTGGCCAACATCACCGACGCCCAGGCTGAATACGTCTCGGGCGTGACCAAAACCCTTGCGGAGCAAGGCTTCCGCGTCAGCTCGGATTTGCGTAACGAGAAGATCGGCTATAAAATCCGCGAGCATACGTTGCAGCGCGTGCCGTACCTGCTGGTCATTGGTGACCGCGAGAAGGAAAACGGCGCTGTAGCGGTGCGTACGCGTTCTGGCGAAGACCTGGGCAGCATGAGCCTGCAGGCCTTCATCGAGCGGCTCCACGCCGAGGGCGCGTAAGCAAAGGTCCGGTCCGGGCGCACAGGCACCCGGACCGGTTCGATACCCTTGGGAGAACGTAATATCAGCACCCCTGACAACAAACAGAACCGCAAGAATCAGGAAATCCGTGTGCCGCGCGTCCGCGTGATCGGCAGTGACGGAGAAATGATCGGCGTGTTGTCGCGCGACGAAGCGCTGTCCATGGCCGAAGATGAAGGCCTGGACCTGGTCGAGATCCAGCCGCAGGCCGATCCGCCGGTCTGCAAGATCATGGACTTCGGCAAGTTCAAGTTCGAAGCGCAGAAGAAGGCCAACGAGGCCAAGAAGAAGAGCAAGCAGGTCGAGATCAAGGAAGTGAAGTTCCGTCCGGTCACGGACGAGGGCGACTACCAGATCAAGCTGCGCAAGATGCGTGAGTTCCTCGAAGATGGTGACAAGATCAAGGTCAACATCCGTTTCCGTGGCCGTGAAATGAGCCACCAGGAACTGGGCCGCGAAATGGCCAACCGGATCGAGGCCGATCTGGGCGAGGACATCGTCATTGAATCCCGTCCGCGCCTGGAAGGGCGTCAGATGGTCATGATGATCGCACCTAAGAAGAAGACCTGAGGCCTGACCGGCCGCCTTCCGGGGCGCCTGGCTGAATGGTTCAGGGTGAAGGGGCGCCGATGGCGTCCCTTTGCTTTTGCGGCACCCCGGTGAATTGCCGGTGAAAGGGTTGCAGGGGCTGGTGACAGGGCGGTTTTGCCTGTATCATGCCCGGCTCGACCCACCCAGGACGGGTCGTACGCCGATCATGGCAGGACGGAAAGAGCGGCCCAGGCCGCCGCCAGATCAGTCAGAAACCAGGGTCAAATCCCATCAAGGACATTGCAATGCCCAAGATCAAGACCAACCGGGCAGCGGCCAAGCGTTTCCGCAAGACCGCCTCGGGCAAGTACAAGTGCGGCCACGCCAACCGTAGCCACATCCTCACGAAGAAAGCGACCAAGCGTAAGCGTAATCTGCGTCAGACGGGCCATGTCCGTGCAGAAGACGCAGGCCGTCTGGACCGCATGCTCCCTTACCTCTGAGGAACTGAAAAATGGCACGAGTTAAGCGTGGCGTACAGGCGCGTCGCCGCCACAAGAAAATCCTGGATCTCGCCAAGGGCTATTACAACGCCCGTCGCAAGGTCTTCCGCGTTGCCAAGCAGGCCGTCATCAAGGCACAGCAGTACGCCTACATCGGCCGTAAGCAGAAGAAGCGCAACTTCCGTTCGCTGTGGATCACCCGTATCAATGCGGCTGCCCGCATCAACGGCCTGAGCTACAGCCGCTTCATGAACGGCCTGCTGAAGGCTGGCATCACCCTGGACCGCAAGGTCCTGGCTGACATCGCCGTGCACGACGCAGCCGGTTTTGCCGCGCTGGCCGAAAAGGCCAAGGGCGCGCTGGCGGCATAAGTCCTTCCCGATGCCGTAACCGTTCACTCGGAACGGTGTCAGGTCAAGGCAATGCATGGGGAAGGGCGCAAGTCCTTCCCCATTCTTTTTTGGGTCCCGGCGCGGCCACAGCGGCAGCGCAGGGACGGCGGTGGCGACAGGGGTCGGCCCTTCGCGCATCGCGATGGCAGATCGACTGGAGTTCCGGCCCCCCATGAGCGACATCCAATCCCTCACCACCCAGGCGCTGGCCGATGTGGCCGCCGCACAGAGCCCCGACGTGCTGGAACAGCTGCGCGTGGCCCTGCTTGGCAAGAGCGGCAGCATCACCTCGCAGCTCAAGCAGCTCGGCGCCCTGCCGGCCGACGAGCGCAAGGCCGCCGGTGAAGCCATCAACCAGGCCCGCGATGCGCTGACCCGCGCGCTGGGCGAGCGCAAGGCGCTGCTGGAAGACGCGGCACTGGATGCGCGCCTGGCCGCTGAAGCCATCGACATCACCCTGCCGGGCCGCAACGGCGAGCGCGCCGGCCTGCACCCGATCACCCGCACCCTGGAGCGCATCACCGGCATCTTCGGCCGCCTGGGCTACGAGCTGTCGGAAGGGCCGGAGATCGAGGACGACTGGCACAACTTCGAGGCGCTGAACTTCCCGCCGCACCATCCGGCGCGCGCGATGCATGACACCTTCTACTTCGGCGACGGCCGCCTGCTGCGCACGCATACCTCGGGTGTGCAGGTGCGCTACATGGGCGACCACGCGCCGCCGCTGCGCATGATCGCCGCGGGCAAGGTGTACCGCAGCGACAGTGACCAGACCCACTCGCCGATGTTCCACCAGGTGGAAGGCCTGCTGGTGGACGAGCATTCGACCTTCGCCGACCTGAAGGGCACGCTGGCCGAGTTCGTGCGCGCCTTCTTCGAGCGCGATTTCGAAATGCGCTTCCGCCCCAGCTATTTCCCGTTCGTTGAACCGGGTGCGGAAGTGGACATCGCCTGGCAGCAGCCCGATGGCAGCACCCGCTGGCTGGAAGTGCTCGGCTGCGGCATGGTCCATCCGAACGTGCTGCGCAACGTCGGCATCGATCCGGAGCGCTACACCGGCTTCGCCTTCGGCATGGGGGTGGAGCGCTTCGCGATGCTGCGCTACGGCGTCAACGACCTGCGCGCGTTCTTCGAGAACGACGTGCGCTTCCTGAAACAGTTCGCGTAATACGACAGCTTCCAAATTCGCAGGCCCAGGCGCGTGCGCCGGGCCCACCAGGGTGACACCATGAAATTCTCCGAAAACTGGCTGCGCAGCCACGTCCCGACCAGCGCTTCGCGCGATGAACTGAGTGCGGTGCTGACCGCCATCGGCCTGGAAGTGGAAGAAGTGACCGCGCTGGGCGAAGGCCTCGATCACGTGGTCGTGGCACGCATCGTCGAGGCCGTCCGCCATCCGGAAGCCGACCGCCTGCAGGTGTGCAGGGTCGATGCCGGGCAGGGCGAGCTGCTGCAGATCGTCTGCGGTGCGCCGAACGCGCGCCCGGGCCTGGTCGCGCCGCTGGCGATGGTTGGTGCGCAGATCGGCGAGCTGAAGATCAAGCCGGCCAAGCTGCGCGGCGTCGAGTCCAACGGCATGCTGTGCTCGGCCAAGGAACTGGGCCTGGACAGCGATGCGTCCGGCCTGCTGGAACTGCCCGATGACGCTCCGGTCGGCCAGTCCTTGGTCGAGTACCTGGGCCTGCCCGACGCCAGCATCGAGATCAAGCTGACCCCGAACCGCGCCGACTGCTTCAGCCTGCGTGGCATCGCCTTCGACGTCGCCGCCGCGACCCGCAGCGAAGTGCTGGATTTCGCCGCCGACGCCATTGCGGCGGTCGGCAGCCGTGAACTGTCGATCCAGCTGGATGCCGGTGCTGAAGCGCCGCGTTACCTCGGCCGTGTCATCGAGGGCGTCAACGCTGCGGCGAAGACCCCGCTGTGGATGGCCGAGCGCCTGCGCCGCAGCGGCGTGCGCCCGGTGTCGCTGCTGGTCGACATCACCCAGTACGTGATGCTGGAGCTGGGCCAGCCGATGCATGCCTACGACCTCGGCACCCTGCAGGGCAGCATCGCCGTGCGCCGTTCGCGTACCGGCGAGACGCTGAAGCTGCTGGACGGCCGCGATGCTGCGTTGGACGACAGCTTCCTGGTGGTGACCGACGCTGACCGCGCGGTCGGCCTGGCCGGCCTGATGGGCGGCTTCGACACCCGCGTCACCGACGCCACCACCGCCGTGTTCCTGGAGGCCGCGCACTTCGCGCCGGCCGCGATCATGGGCCGTGGCCGCAAGCTGGGCCTGCACACCGATGCCGGCCACCGCTTCGAGCGTGGTGTCGATCCGGCACTGCCGCGCACCGCCATCGAATACGCCACCCGCCTGGTGCTGGACCTGGCCGGCGGCACCCCGGCACCGGTCACCGAGGCCGTGCGTGAGGCCGATCTGCCGCAGCCGGCAACCATCGTGCTGCGCCGCGCGCGCATCACCCGCGTGCTCGGCATCACCATCGAAGACGCCGAAGTCGAGCGCATCCTGCGCGCGCTGGGCATGGACGTGAGCGCGACGGCCGAGGGCTGGCAGGTGGCCGCGCCGAGCCGCCGCTTCGACATCGCCATCGAGGAAGACCTGATCGAGGAGCTGGCCCGCATCCACGGTTACGAGCAGATCCCGACCACGCTGCCGGGCGGTGCCTCGCGCGTGGCGATGCCGAGCGAAACCCAGCTGGATGCGCTGAGTGTACGTCGCCAGCTGATCGCCCGTGACCAGCAGGAAACGGTCAATTTCGCCTTCGTCGACGACGCGCTGCTGACCCAGTGGCAGCTGCGCGACGGCCTGGTGCCGCTGGCCAACCCGCTGTCGGCCGAACTGGCGGTGATGCGCCCGTCGCTGCTGCCGGGCCTGGTCGCCACGCTCGGCCGTAATGCCGCCCGCCAGCTGGGCCGGGTGCGCCTGTTCGAACTCGGACGGGTGTTCGCCCAGCAGGCCGGCAACGCGTCGCCCGGCGAAAGCCGGCCGGCACCGCTGGAAACACCGCGTGTGGCCGCCGCGGTCTGCGGCGAGGCGCAGGCGGTGCAGTGGGGCCTGCCGACCCGCAAGGTCGATTTCCATGATCTGAAGGGCGACCTGGAGTCGCTGGCCGCCGCCAGTGGCGCGCAGCTGGAGTTCCGCCCGTCGGCCCGTGCCTACGGCCACCCGGTGCGTTCGGCCGAGGTGCTGCGCGATGGCGTGGCCATTGGCTGGATTGGCCAGATCCACCCGCGCCTGGCCAAGGCGATGGAGATCGAGGCCGATGTCTATGCGTTCGAGCTGGACCTGGAGCCGCTGACCGCCCGCCGCCTGCCGCGTGCCGGCGAACTGTCGCGCTACCCCGCGGTGCGCCGCGACCTGGCGTTCCTGGTGCCTGAACAGGTGGCCTGGGCCGATCTGGCCGCCACCGTCCGCCAGGCCGCCGGGCCGCTGCTGCGCGACCTGAACCTGTTCGACCGCTATGTCGGCCAGGGCGTCGAGCCGGGATTCAAGAGTCTCGCTATGGGCTTGATTTTGCAGGACAAGTCGCGCACTCTGACGGACCGCGACGTGGATGCGGTGGTGGCCGAGGCGGTCACTGCCATCGAGCGTGAACACCACGCCCGGATCCGCGGCTGAGCGGGCAGCACTCGGGGGTAGCAGGCAATGGCATTGACCAAGGCGGAGATGGCGGAAAAGCTGTTCGACGAAGTCGGTCTGAACAAGCGGGAAGCCAAGGAATTCGTCGACGCGTTTTTCGATGTGCTGCGTGAAGCATTGGAACAGGGACGTCAGGTGAAGCTGTCGGGCTTCGGTAATTTCGATCTGCGGCGCAAGAACCAGCGCCCGGGTCGCAACCCCAAGACCGGCGAGGAAATTCCGATTTCCGCCCGTACGGTGGTCACCTTCCGTCCGGGCCAGAAGCTCAAGGAGAGGGTGGAAGCTTATGCTGGATCCGGGCAGTAACCGCGAACTACCGCCGATCCCGGCCAAGCGCTACTTCACCATCGGTGAAGTCAGCGAGCTGTGCGACGTCAAGCCGCACGTCCTGCGCTACTGGGAAACCGAGTTTCCCAGCCTTGAGCCGGCCAAGCGCCGAGGCAACCGCCGCTACTACCAGCGCCACGACGTGCTGATGGTGCGGCAGATCCGCAGCCTGCTGTACGAACAGGGCTACACCATCGGTGGTGCACGCCTGCGCCTGGACGGTCCTGATGCGCGCGAGGAATCGGCGCTGAGCAACCAGATCATCAAGCAGGTGCGCATGGAGCTGGAAGAAGTGCTGCAGTTGCTGCGCCGCTGATCCCATTTCCTTCGTAATCCGCTATACTTCACGGCCCGCCGCACTGGCGGGCACATCGCAGCATCAGTCGGGGCGTAGCGCAGCCTGGTAGCGCATCTGCCTGGGGGGCAGAGGGTCGTCGGTTCGAATCCGGCCGTCCCGACCACTGTGATGAATCAAGAAGCCCGCGCAGCGATGCGTGGGCTTTTTTGTGCGCGTGGCGCAGCGCGATCAATCTCCAGCGAAGCGGTAGATCCGTTCCGCATCGCCCTCGTCCAATCCGTGCACGATGCCGCTGTCGACGAAGCCCGACGCAGCAAGCAGGCGCTGCATGTTGCTGTTGGAGCTGTTGGTGGAGGTGAACAGCTTGCCGCCGCCGCGTCGCGCAATGGCGTGGCGAAGCAGGGCGGCACCGATGCCCTGGCCGCGCCGTGCCGGGCCCACCATCAGCATTTCAACGAAGGCTTCGCCGAAGAAGTGGTGATGGATGACCAGGTAGCCGACAGCCACGCGATCCTGCTCGGCCACGTGCACATGGCCCTGCGCCAGCCACCGGCCGATCTGCGTCGCCCGTCGCGGGTCGTGTGCCGCCACGCTGTCCAGCGCGATCAGCGCGGCGGCATCGCCGGGGCGGGCGTCGCGGATCTGCAGCGTCGTCGTGGAGGGATCCAGCGATGTCATCAATCGTTCCTCGGGCGGTTGCATGCAGTCTATCGGTCACGCCGGTTGCGATCACCGATCCGCCGCAGCCAGCACGTGCTCGGCAGTCAATAGACCCGGAACTCGGCACGGCAGCCGTCGCTGACCCAGATGCCACGGCGGTCCCAGCCCCAGTTGCGGTCCTCGACACAGGCCGTCACCGACTTCTGCTTGACCAGGCGCACTTCGTGGCGCACGCGGATGCGGCATTCCTTGTCCTTCTTCTCGTACGACTCGCAGACCAGGCGTTCGCCCTCGTCGTCGCGATCACGCCCGCGCCCGGGCCAGCGACCGTACTCGTCGGCGACGAACTCGGCGCGGCAGCCGTCAGTGACCCACAGCATGCGGCGGCGCTGGCCCCAGTTCTGGTTCTCCACGCAGCGGGTAACCGACAGCTGCCGGGCCAGCCGCATCGGGCCTTCGATGGCGCACTGCTGGGTCTTGTTGAACTGCGATTCGCAGCGCAGCGCTGGAACGTGATCCGTGTCGTAATCCTGGGCGGCCACGGCGGTGGCAGCCAGCAGCAGGACAAGCGCGGCGGCGGTGATCGGTAACAGCAGGCGGTGGGTCATCAGGGGCCTCGGGTGGTGGATCGGGCGGCAAGAATGACCCAGCCCGGGGCCGCCGGAACGCACCGTTCCGGAACGGGCTCAGTGGGGGTTTACTAGTACGCGCTGGCCCATGCAGAGGCTTACATCCCGTATCATCGCTGCACATCCGATCGCATCGGTTTACGTCTTCTTACATGTCTTCCACGCCTGTCGGCGCAGCCTGCGGCTGCCGTCACTGGTGTGCGGGCGGCCTGTGGGGGAGGATGCGCGGACCACGACGACCACAGGGGGTTGCGTTGATCAGCAGTACTGTCATTCATCGCTCGGCCGACACCGGCGCCGAGGTGCAGGTCCTGGACACCACGTTCAAGGGCAAGCATGTGTTCATTGCGTGGGGCCTGCGCGGGCCGGAACTGACCCGCAGCGCGGACCCGGCGTCGACCGTGGCCGCGCGCAAGGCATTGCATGCCGTGGCCGGGCACAGCGAAGGGCCGCGCAGCCCGGAAGTGTTCATCGCCAACCAGTCGGCGGTGGCGATCACGGTGTATCGCCTGCTCACCGAAGCGCGCTCCGGCGATGCCATCTTCTTCCTGTGCGATTCGCAGGCGGTGGTCGACTGGTTGATCACCGCGCTGGAAGTGCAGGGCGCGGACTGATTCCGCGCCGCATCGCGCGTGGGGTCAGGCCAGCGCCGCGTCCACCGCGGCCCGCGCATGCAGGGTGGTGGTATCGAACAACGGCACCGCGCTGTCCTCCGGCCGCACCAGCAGCATGATCTCGGTACAGCCGAGGATGATCGCCTCTGCGCCGCGCGCGACCAGGCGCGCGATGACCGCGGCATAGACCCGCCGTGACTGCTCGCTGACCACGCCAGCGATCAGTTCCTGGTAGATGATGTCGTGCACGCTGCGACGATCTTCGGCATCGGGCACCAGCACCTCCAGACCGAAGCGCTCCTGCAGCCGCCCACGGTAGAAGTCCTGCTCCATGGTGAAGGCGGTGCCGAGCAGGCCTACCCTGCGCGCACCCGCCTGCACGATCGCGTTCGCGGTCGGGTCGGCGATATGCAGCAGCGGCAGGGGACAGGCGGCTTCGATGCGGTCGGTCAGCTTGTGCATCGTGTTGGTGCAGATCAGCAGCAGGTCGGCGCCGCCGGCCTGCAGGCGCCGTGCGGCATCGGCCATGTGGTCGCCCAGCGCATCCCAGTCACCGTCGTGCTGCAGCTGCTTGATGCCGGCGAAATCCACCGACCACAGCAGCAGTTGCGCCGAGTGGGCGCCGCCCAGGCGATCACGGATCTCCTCGTTGATGAGCCGGTAATACTGCGCCGAGCTCTCCCAGCTCATGCCGCCGATCAGGCCAAGGGTCTTCATGCACCGCTCCATGCCAGGGGCCTCCATTGCAGCACAGAAGGCGCGCGGCTGCCGATCCCGGAAATCTGTAACCACTGCATCCACGGTGGGCTGTATGTTCCGTGCGCTGCGGGCACGCCCTATGCTGGTGCGGTCTTCTGGAGTGGATGTGCGCGATGGCCCTGCATACCTGGTGGTGGTTCCTGGCCACCGTGTTCGTGCTGTGTGGCACCCCGGGGCCGAACATGCTGCATATCCTGGGCCGCAGCGTCGGGCTGGGTTTTCGTGGCAGCGTGCCGGCGATGGCGGGCTGCCTGCTGGCGATGCTGCTGGTGCTGGCCGCGTCCGCGGCGGGCCTGAGCGCGCTGCTGCATTCCTCGCCGATGCTGTTCGAAGGGCTGCGTTACCTGGGCGTGGCCTACCTGGCCTGGCTGGGGCTGAAGGCATGGCGTGACAGCGGCCGCCCGGCGCCGCCGGTGACCGTGGATGCAGGGCTGGCGGTCGCGCCGGCACTCGGCGCATGGACAGTGTTCCGCGGGGGACTTCTGGTCGGCCTGAGCAATCCCAAGCTGCTGCTGTTCGCGACGGCGTTCCTGCCGCAGTTCGTCGACCCTTCGCGCGGCCAGGCGCTGCAGTACAGCGTGCTGGTGGCTACCTTCGCCGGCTGCGAGCTGTTCTGGTACGTGATGTATGCAGCCGGTGGCCATGGCCTGCGCCGCTGGCTGGCAGAGCCGTTTGCACGGCGCTGGTTCGAGCGCCTGGTGGGCAGCGTGTTCCTGGCGTTCGCGGTAGCCCTGCTGCGTTTCCGCCCGCGCTGATTCACGCCGCGCACGCGGCCTGTTCACGAGTGCCGCATCGGCCACGGCCTAGCCTGATCATCCAGTACGCAGTCCCCGCAGGGAAAGGTTTGACATGATCAAGTGGGCCATCATTTTCGCCATCATCGGCGTCATCGCAGGCGTGCTCGGCTTCGGCGGCATTGCCGGCGCGGCGGTCGGCATCGCCAAGTTCCTGTTCTGGGCCGGCATCATCATCGCCGTGGTGCTGTTCCTGCTGGGCATGACCGTGGCGAAGAAGGTCAGTTAGTGCGCCGCGCGGCAGCGTGCTCAGTGTGCGCTGCTGCGCGAGAACAGGTTGATCACCAGCACGCCGGCGCAGATCAGCCCGATGCCGATCAGCGCCGGCGCATCCAGGCGCTGCTTGAACACCACCAGCCCGATTACCGAGATCAGCACGATGCCGATGCCGGACCAGATGGCGTAGGCGATGCCGGTCGGTATCGACTTCATGGTCACCGACAGCAGGTAGAAGCACAGCCCATAGCCGACCAGCGCACCCAGCGTGGGCAGCAGCCGGCTCATGCCATCGGAGGCCTTGAGCAGCGACGTGGCGATCACTTCCAGCACGATCGCGGCGGCGAGGTAGACGTAGGGATTCATCGCGGGCTCCGGCTTACAGGGGGTCACACAGCTTCAGGGCCTGCTCGGCCATGGCCAGCGCATTGATGCGTTCTTCCTCGTCCAGCGGCCGGCCGTAGGCGGTGGCCCAGTAGCCGTCGGCAACACAGCGCGCCGCATACAGGCGGGGATTGGCGGCTTCCTCCGGGAACTCGGCCAGCATGCGCCGCAGCCAGGCGCCCCACTGCGCAAGCAGCGCCGGTTCAAGCATGTTGCCCAGGGTCAGCCCGATGTCGTTCACCCGTTCCTGCTGCAGCAGGTGGTCGAAGTTGGCGCGCACATAGGCGCGGCTGAAGCAGCCGTACTGCGCACTGCCTGCCATCAGGCCACGTACCTGCGCTTCGAATTCGGCGATGAGCGTGGCGATGGCGGCATCGACCAGCGCCTGCTTGCTGACGAAGTGATGGAACAGCGCGCCTTTGCTGACGCCGGCCGCCTGTGCGATGTCCTGCACGGTCAAGGCCGCCAGTCCCTGCCGTGCGATCACGTCGATGGTGGCCTGCAGCAGCGACTAGCGCACGCTGTCGGGCGCCTTGCGGCGCGAGCGGGAGGAAGATGCGGACATGGCGGAAAGAAACCGACTGGACGGTACGATTGTAACGCAGGCCCGGTGCCGGGCAGCCACTGCCGGCCTTGGCCGGCAATGCGGATTCAATCGCCGATACGCGCGAAGCGCGGCTGCGGGCCGTGTTCGCCGGGAACCTGCTCGACGAACATCGGGTAGGGGCGCACCCACAGCCCACCTTCGCCATAGAGCGCGCGGTACAGCACCAGCGGCTCCAGCGTCTCGCTGCTGCGGACGATGCCGATCACTTCGTACTCGCCGCCCTTGAAATGGCGGTAGCGGCCCGGTGCGAGGGCGGGCAGCGGACTGAGCTCAGCCATGGTGCGCGCGGCTCACTTGCGCGCCGGACTGGCCGGCTTCGCGCAGTAGGCATCGATCGCTTCGGCGCTATTGGCCAACCCCTGGGCCTGCGCCAGTTCCCACGGCCGCTCGCAGCGCTGGCTGTGTTCGCACCACTGGTAGCCGGCCGAGCCGATGCAGCCATGGGCGTCGCGGTCAGCGCCGACCCTTGGCGTGGCCGGCGAGCTGGCTGCGGCATCGGCACTGGCGGCCGCCTGATGCTGGTTGGCGCACGCGGACAGGACCAGCAGCGCTGGAATCAGAAGAAGCGCTTTCATCGGGCGAACTCCATACCTTGGAGCAACAGTTTCTGCTGGCGCCGTGCTGCCAGCAAGCACTCAATGCATGGCGGCGCGGATCAGTTCTTCGATCAGCACCAGATAGCTGGCCACGAAATAGAACTTGAGCAGCGTCCCGCGCTGCTGCGAGAAGAAGGTGCGCATGTGGAAGGGGCCCCTGTTAGTGACGGTAGTGTGAAGCTGAACCGACTCCGTGACAAGGATCACGGAATGAACAGGCTAAACAGGCTCAGGGATGTGATGAGCGTGGTGTTCTGACACCCGGGCGAGGGTTTTTCGTACTTATCTGATAGGACCGCGCTGATGGGCTGGCTACGGTGACGTCATCAGCAGAGGGTCATGCGCCCCCTGCGCCGTTTCCCCACAAGGAGCCTCCCATGGTCATTACCGTCAAGTGCAGTGCCGCACAGTGGTCCCTGCTGGACCCCGCCGCAGGCGTGGCCGAAGCCTTCAGCAGCGGCGCCGCCGCTTTCGATGCTGCGGTTGGCCGGGCCAGCGCCCACCACCGACGCACCGGCCAGGGCAGCACGGTGCGCGTGGAAGCGCTGGGCAACAGCGTGGACGCCGTGCATTTCGAGGCACTGCCCGCTGCCGCCGCGCCGGTCAGCGGCCTGCATCCTGCGCCAGTGGTGTAACGCCAGTCGATTCATCGCGCAGTGCCTGGTTGATGAAACGGCACAGCCACAGTGGGTTGACCGTCTTCGCATAGACGTGCCCGACCTGGGCTGGCAGGGCGCGATCCTGCAGCAGGCGCAGGGGTTGCTGGGCCAGGACCAGAATGAGCAGGTCCCTGCGCAGGCAGCAGATCTGGCGCAGCAGCGGCATGCCATCGGTCTGGCCCACGGTGGGCATGCACGGATCGATGACCAGCACCTTGCAGTGCGGGTTGGCGATCTGCATCAGAACCTCGGCGGGCGAGCGGGCTTCGCTGAGCACCTTGCCATCCAGATGGGGCTGGACGCTGCGCACCAGTTCACGACGGACCCAAGGATTAGGATCGGCGAGCGCGATGGAGGGGATGTGATCCACGGGTGTTTGCCTCTTGCAGGGAAACATCCAATACGAATGCGGGGTGTTGGTGGCGGAAAAGGACGGCTCAGCAGCCTGCGTGGATCGCATGCTTGCGTGTCAGTCAGTCGGGTTGGTACAGCTCGGGCAGAAGGTTGTGGAGAATATGGGGAATGCCGGATTGGAATAGCCGGTCTCCCCAGGGATTTGCATTCCCATATGCACTGTGAAAGAGATTGATGCCGATACTCTTCATGCAGCGAATGAGGATGAAACCTGAAGAGCGCCATCGCTGACAATGACTGTCACATCCCGCCGGGAAACCCATGCATCGTAATGGTCAACGTAGCGAGCGAGAGGTCCACTACAGGACTGCAATCGACTCCTCGTTCAACACCAGCACGACTTACAGCGGTGAGCCTTGCGTAGCTGGCCAGCAGACGGGCCTTTGGCCGCCCAGCACTGATACGTCGCTGCTCTCATTAGTGCTGGGTGCAGCCGGCAGGAAGCCAGCTGGCGTCCCCTGCGTCAATGCGGCATCTCCAAGCCCCATCTTCTTGGCGAATAATATCCACGGCGCTGACATTGTAGCGCCCGGAGAACCTCAGGTTGCACCAGATCTCCAGAGCGCCAAAATCAATGGATATTGCAGTGAAGGATGCGCATTGCGAGGTCTGCTGCGGGAGCCCGAATTCTTCTGGTTTTACGGTCTGTCCGGTTGGTAACGCCCGTCCTTCGGCAAGAATGGCCTCAACTACCGGTTTTGCAGCTGAAACCTCGGAGAGCGCGGTTGCAAGCTTGGCGCGGATCGCGTATTTCTGATACTGGGGCAGCGCGATCAATGCCAGAATTGCAATGATTGCCACTGCTACGATCAGCTCGACAAGAGAGAATCCGCGCTGTACCAAGGTGTGGGAGTGAGTGCTGCGTACGATCTTGGGGGACATGGCAGGTTTCCTGCGGAACGGTGATGTGCACTGAGGTTCGTCAGAAGGCCGGAATGTGCTCCATTACCGGCCCTTGCCTTTGCTGGGATCAGGTCTTGCAACCTTCCGGCAAGACGCTCAAGTCGGAAATTGAACTTGAGCAGGTCCAGATGCCCTCAGCGGTGCGATCCAGACTCAGAGTCTGGGCCGTGCCGTAGTTTGCGTCGTCCTTGAGATTGCAGACCAGGCTCCCCTCGCCGGTGCCACTCATGCTCACATCGAAGTCAGTGCACCTGGAGCTCTTGGCTGGCATCCCGACATAGGTCGCGTCGGCGCCAGTCATATCCGCACCTTCGGCCAGCAGCGCTTCAACGCCGATTTTCCCACTCGTCAGTTCCGCAAGTGCCGAAGTCACCTTCGATTTCGTAGAGAACTTCTGATACTGAGGCAGCGCAATCATCGCCAGGATGCCGATGATCGCCACCACCACCATGAGTTCAATAAGGGAGAAACCCTTTTGCCGGGAGGCGCGCATGCCTGTGCGCGATGCTTGGGCGGAATCGATATTCATGATAATCCTTTGTGACATGGGTGATTCGTGGGTGTGGCCGCGAAAGGAGGATTCGTGGCGCAGTCCTAGAAAATCACGCATGCCCCAATGGGGATATTCCAGAAGTCGTAAAATCTACTTTCTGAACTGCCTGGGCCTGTGTTTTGCAAATAATCCGATGCCGCGCTTTCATTGCGTGGCGCACGTCACCGGCACAGCGTGCACATCCGGGGCGCGCGCATGGCATCGCCACTCGCCTGAAACGGTACGCGACCACCTGATGCTGCCACCGAGGGCGGCAGTCTCGCGCAGCTCGCACGTCAGCACGGCACGCCCTGTATCCGGCAGCGAGGCACGCAGATGGCTGCAGTACGCGGCACTGGCAGGCAAGCCCAGGTGCTGGTCGGTCAAGGTGAGATCGCCCGCGGCGTAACTGGCTTCGACGGTGGTGATGGCGTTGCCCAGCGCGTTGGCCGCGTCACGCAAGCGCACGCGGCTGGCATGGCCGTCCATGGCGGGGGCAAGCAACAGAATCGCGTAGACGGCGACCAGTGCGACGGTGATGCCCGTCACGGCCCAGGGCGGGTAGCGTGATGACACGTGGCGCGCTGCGTGCGCTGACGATCCAGCTGGCATGCAAGGGATTCCCGATGGTGAGTGGGGTGTGCGGGGCGCACTCGCAGGCCGGGGCCGCTCTCCCCAGAGCAGCCCCGGCGTTTCCATCCCCTGTCTGTCGTTGCCGGGTGTTACAGCGCCAGCGAACTCTCCACGTCCAGCACCATGCGCCGTGCGAGGGCGAGATTGGCCTTCTGCCGGTCCAGTACCACGTAGAAGAACAACCCCTTCTTGGCCGACACCGGGCGCAGCACGTGGTAAGCACGTCCCAGCGTGATCAGCACGTCTTCGATGTTGTCGTTGAGGTTCAGTGCTTCGGCGGTCTTCATTTTGGCGCGCAGCACTTCGGTGTTGCCTGCGGCCGCCAGTTCCATGTCCACGCCCGAGCCGGCTTCACCCAGCAGCATGCCGCTTTCGTAATCGACCAGGGCAACGGCTTGCGCGCCGTTGATCTGCATGAGCGTGTCCAGGCATTTGTTGATGGCGATATTCATTTCAGTGGTCCGTTGCGGGTGAGAGAGGGTGAACAGCCGTCTGAGCAGTGAGAAAGACATGCATCAGTTCAGACTGTCGGCCAGGGCGCGCACGCACTGCTTGGCATGCCAGAGCACGTTGCCGATGACACAGCGGTGGTCGCACGCGGTCATCAGCAGGCGCGGCTGCTTTCCGGGGATGGCGAGCATCAGTACCTTGCCGTCGGCGGCATCGAGGATCAGCGTGTCGAGCTCACCGAAGTGCAGTTCGCGGCCCAGTGCACTGGCCAGGCCGAGCATCGAACTGGTCATCGCGGCCAGGCGATCGGCGACATGGCCCTGCGGGCCGGCCTGGGCCAGTGCGAAACCATCGGTGCTGGCAACGACGAGGGCCTGGATGCCGGTGACGTCGCGTACCAGCGCGTCCAATGCCGAAGTGCGGTCGATGTCATGCATGGGTGACCGCCATGGCGTTGCATTCGATCTGGCTCATCAGCAGATCCATCGCGGTGATGGCCTGTGCCATGTCGCGTGGGTCCAGTGGCAGTGCCGGCAGGTGCGGTGCATGGTCCTGCAACCAGTCCTGCCAGTGCGGCTGTACCGGATCATCGGTGCTGCCGCATCGGGTGAAGCCGATGACCACTGGCAGGCCCGGCGCGCTGTCTGCGATGGCTCTCAGGTGCTGCCCAGCCAGCGTGTTGTCCACGCCGGCGCTGCCATCGATCAGGACGATGGCACCTTCGGCGCCGGCCAGCAGGATCGGCCAGATGTATGAAAAGCGCTCCTGCCCGGGCGATCCATACAGGCGCAGGCGGTCACCGCCGGGCAGGTCGATGTCGCCATAGTCCATCGCCACGGTGGTGTACTGCTTGCCCACGGCGGGGTCGGTATTGCGGGCCTCGGTCACCACGGCCTTGCCCCGGGTCAGCGTCTGTACCAGGGTGGACTTGCCCGCGCCGAGGGGGCCCATCACTACGATCTTGTGCTCACGCACGGTCTGCACTCCAGCGGATGCGAAGTTGTCGCCACAGATTGACGAGGCCGTCGGTGGGCGAGGGGCGCACGGGCGCGTCCTCGCCCACGACGGGAAAGGCGTAGGCGGTGAGGAAGGCCGCATTGAAGAATGACTGCACGCTTCGGCGTGGCAGGTCGAGGATGGCGCAGCACGCCTGCACGGATGCACCCTGCTTGATCAGCAGCGCACACAGCCGGAAGTGATCGGGGCGATGGGCCAGGATGCGGAAGTCCGGCCAGCGTCGAAGGCGCAGCTTGGTGCCGTCGTGCAGGGGCTGCATTGGCGTGCCATGCCCGGCGGTGGCCAGGGCGATGTTCCACAGCGTCAGGCGCAGTGGAATGTTGCTGGACACCGTCGCACGCTGCACGAACACGTCCTGCGTCACCGGCACCAGGCTGAGCGCAGGGTCCGCATCGCCCAGCAGCTTCTGCAGCAGCGTCAGCGTGATCGGCGCGGGTGCAGTGGTCATCATCCGATCGTTCCTGGCATCCAGCCAGCACACGGTGGCGCCGTCATGGATGATCGCGGCATGGGCCGGACGCCGTTGCAGCGGGCCGTCGCTTGCCAGGTGCAGGCGCAACTGCTGTACGAACGGCAATGCGGCGGTTGGCAGGGCTGCCGGCGCCAGCGGTTCTGCTGCAAAGGGCTCTTGCAGATCCTCAAAAGGTCGACGACGGAAACGGACCATGGGGTGTCCAGTGCAGCGAGTGATCGGAGGTGAGTATGTAAGCGGCGCTTCCGGTTTTATGGAATGAAACTATTGGGAAAATTGCAGTGCCGTCCGTGTTTATGCAGCTCGCTGCAACTAATGGAACTGGCCGGTTGATGCTGTTGCGATGACATCAATTGCAGTGAGTGATTGTTAAGTTGACGTGGCCCGGAATGATTACTAGCGTCTTCGCTGCGCACTGCGGCGTGACTATTGACGGGTAATCAGCATGCTCACTCGAATTGCCATTGCGGATGATCATCCACTGGTCCTGCTTGGCACGCGCATCGTGATCGAGGCCGGTGGTCGCCACCGCGTGGTGGCCGAGGCGCGATGTGCGGAAAGCCTGCTGGCGGCGCTGGCCGAAGAACCGGTGGATCTGGTGGTGACTGATTTTTCGATGCCTGATGGCGGCCGCTCGGACGGCCAGGCGATGCTGCAGGCATTGCGTCGCAATTACCCCAAGGTGCCGGTGATCCTGGCCACCATGGTCACCAATGCCACCACCTTGAACATGGCCATGCGCACCGGAGTGCGTGGGCTGGTGTGCAAGGGCAGTGGCGTGGATGGCATCCGCAGGGCGGTCGATACCGTGTTGAGCGGAGGGATCTACCTGGACCCCGAACTGGCGCACTGCCTGCAGGATGCCGGGCGCGAGCGATCGCTGTCGGTGCTGTCACCGAAGGAACTGGAGGTCCTGCGGCTTTACGTGTCAGGGCCTTCGATCACCGAGATCGCCGCGCAGTTGCGGCGCACGGTCAGTACCATCAGCCGGCAACGCATTTCCGCGATGAGGAAACTGGGCATCAGCAACGACGCCGAGCTGTTCGCGTATGCGTTCGAGGAACGGCTGGGCAATGCCGGTGGCATGGGCAACGGGGCCGAGAACGGCGGTCCATGAGGCCACGTCGGTCCAGTCAGGTCCGGTTGGGTTGTTTGAATGGGGGAAAAACTGCCGTTACGGTTCCCACTGTGCGGCGCGCCGCGAATCCCGGATGCTTGCGCCATCGTATTCATCTGGAGATCTCGATGGGCAAGGCACTCAGCTGGCGCACTCTGGCCTGCACCCTGCTGCCAATGCTGGCGGCCGCAGGCGGCGCCCAGGCGCAGAGCTATGGCTACGGCTATGACGATGACCGTTATGGCGGCCGTGAGGGCGGCGGCATCGTGCGCTGCGAATCGATCAAGAACCGCAGCAACGAGTGCCGCCTGGAAGGCCGGGCGCGGATGATCCGCCAGCTGTCCGGATCGCCCTGCGTGGAAGGCGAGACCTGGGGCCAATCGCGCAATGGTGTATGGGTCACCCAGGGCTGCCGTGCCGAGTTCGTCGGCGAGTACCGGCGGGGCGGCTGGGGCGGCGGCCGAGGCAACGGCTGGGGCAACAATGGCAATGGTTGGGGCGGCGGTGAGGTGATCGCCTGCCATTCCAATGGGCATCGCCAGGAGTACTGCGATGCGCGTATCCGTCGTGGCGTGCGCCTGGTCCGCCAGGATTCGCGCAGCGCGTGCATTGAAGGCCAGACCTGGGGTTGGGATCGCCGTGGCATCTGGGTGAGCGACGGCTGCCGCGCCCAGTTCCAGGTGAATTGAGCGTTCCTCTCGAAAATCAGAATAATCTGATACAGCTCACATTTTGAACGTCGTATCGTCTGCGATCAGGGGCACCTCCGCGTGCTCCTGATTCGTCGCGACAAGGCGTGCCGCAATCAGCATGCCCGTCCCGCCCCCGTCGATACGCTGTCTCAAGGAGTGAGCCGCATGTTGATCCGCCTGCAATGCGAGCAGCGCCAGTGGCGCGTGCTGCACCCGGATCGGCCGGAGCCGATCGATTTCCGCGACGGTGCCCGCGCCTTCGATTTTGCTGAAACCCTCGCACGCCTGCACTTCGTCGACACCGGGCAGCGCGCTGCCGTGCGCGTGGAGGCCAGTGGCGCCTTTGTGGAAGCGGTCAGCTACGGCTGAGCGCGCGGCGCGCCGGATCATTTTTCCGGGGGCTGCCATCCCCGCATGGCGTGGATTGTTCTCCGTTCCCCTGTAGACCCACGCCATGCGTGGATCCACCGGGCCTGCAGCGGCTTCAGCCTGCCGCGCTGAGCGGCGGGCTGCCCACGGCCAGCTGCGGCCAGCGCTTCAGCACTGCGGCGCGGATGCCCGCCGCGTCGATACCGGCTTCGGCCAGCAGGTCCTCACGGCTGGCGTGGTGCTGGTAGCTGTCGGGCAGGCCCAGATGCAGGATCGGGCGCAGTACGCCTTCGGCATTGAGCAGTTCGCCAACGCCGGAACCGGCGCCGCCGGCCACCACGTTGTCCTCGATCGTGACCAGGCCTTCGTGTCCGGCGGCCATGGCCAGTACCAGTTCGCGGTCCAGCGGCTTGATGAAGCGCATGTTGACCACGCTCAGGCCCAGCTCGCGGCCGACCTGTTCGGCGGCGGACACGGTGCTGCCGAAGGCGAGCAGGGCGATACGGCTGCCCTGCAGGCGCAGCTCGCCCTTGCCGATCGGCAGCGTGGACAGGTCGGTACCGGCGGCAACGCCGGTGCCGGTACCGCGCGGATAGCGCACCGCGGCCGGGCCCGGATGCTGCAGGCCGGTGCTGAGCATCTGCCGGCATTCGGCTTCGTTGGACGGTGCCATCACCACCAGGTTCGGCACGCAGCGCAGGAAGCTCAGGTCGAGGTTGCCGGCATGGGTCGCGCCATCCGGGCCGACCACGCCGGCACGGTCGATCGCGAACAGCACGTCCAGGTCCTGGATGGCCACGTCATGCACCAGCTGGTCGTACGCGCGCTGCAGGAAGGTCGAATAGATCGCCACCACCGGCTTGCCACCCTGGGTGGCCATGCCGGCGGCGAGGGTGACCGCGTGCTGCTCGGCGATGGCCACGTCGAAATAGCGCTGCGGGTATTCCTTGCTGAAGCGCACCAGGCCCGAGCCTTCGCGCATCGCGGGGGTGATGCCGAACAGGCGCGGCTCGGCGGCGGCGGCGTCGCACAGCCAGTCGCTGAACACATCGGTGTAGGTCGGCTTCCTGGCCCCGGACTTGGCCACCAGGCCCTTGTCCGGATCGAACGGGCCAACCGCGTGGTAACCGATCTGGTCGCCCTCGGCCGGCTCGTAGCCCTTGCCCTTGGTGGTCATCACGTGCAGCAGCTTCGGGCCCTTGGAGGCGCGCAGCGTCTTCAGCGTGGACAGCAGCGCTGGCATGTCGTGGCCATCGATCGGGCCGGTGTAGTGGAAGCCCATTTCCTCGAACATCGTGGACGGCACGAACATGCCTTTCCAGTGTTCTTCCCAGCGCTTCACGAAGCGGGCCGGGTTGTTCTTCTTGTCGCCGAGGATCTTCTTGCCGCCTTCGCGCAGTGCGTTGAGCGTGCGGCTGCCGGTGGCACGGCCGAGCATCTTGGTCAGGCCGCCGACCGCCTCGGAGATCGACATGTTGTTGTCGTTGAGGATCACCAGCAGGTTCGGCTCCGGTTCCATGCCGCCAGCGTGCATCAGCGCCTCGAAGGCCATGCCGGCAGTCATCGCGCCGTCACCGATCACTGCCACGACCTTGCGGTCGTCGCCTTCGGACTGGCGGGCGATGGCCATGCCGAGCGCGGCCGAGATCGAGGTCGAGGAGTGGCCGACGCCGAAGGTGTCGTATTCGCTCTCTTCGCGCTTCGGGAACGGGGCGACGCCGTCCTTCTGCTTGACAGTGTGGATCTCGTCGCGGCGACCGGTGAGGATCTTGTGCGGGTAGGTCTGGTGACCGACGTCCCAGACCAGCTGGTCCTGCGGCGTCTGGTACAGGTAGTGCAGGGCCACGGTGAGTTCGATCACGCCCAGGCCGGCAGCGAAATGGCCGCCGCTCTTGCCGACCGATTCGATCAGGTAGGCACGCAGCTCGTCGGCGACCGCCGTCAATTCGGATTCGTCGAACGTGCGCAGGTCATCCGGTGTCTGGATGCGCGCGAGGCGGGGATAGCGGGCAGAGTCGATCATCGTGTTCGCACTTTTTCTGAACGCCCATTTTCGCCCTCAAACGGGGGTGGGGCAAGCAAACGCCGCCGCCCGTGACAGGACGGTGAGGGTTGCATTTTCGGCCGTTCAGGTGCTCAGTTTCGATCGCTTCGGCAATTGCGCCTTCAGGAAGGCCATCTGGTCGGCCAGGATGTTGCGGTTGGACAGGATCAGGTGCTCGATCCAGCTGGGCCGGTAGGGCACGGCCAGCAGGGGCATTCCAGCCTGCTGCGGGGTGCGGTCGCTCTTGCGCGAGTTGCAGTGGAAGCAGGCGGTGACCACGTTTTCCCAGCAGTCCAGGCCGCCCTTGGACAGCGGCATGACGTGGTCGCGGGTGAGGGTGGGGCGGTTGAACTGCTGGCCGCAGTACATGCACAGGTGCGCATCGCGGGCGAACAGGGCCGGGTTGGTCAGGTTCGGCGTGGGGTCGATCGCGCGGGAGCGGGCGTGGCCGCGGGCGGCGATGATCGGGTGCAGGTCCATGCCGCTCTGCAGGCCGCTGAAGCGGTTGGTGCCGCCGTGGATGTGCAGGCAGGGATCGCCCAGCGTCCAGGCCACGGCTTCACGGGCGTAGAGGCAGGCCGCGTCCTGCCAGGTGATCCAGTCCAGTACGCGTCCGTGGGCATCCAGCGAGAGCAGCCGGACCGAACCGGGGCGATGCAGCGGGGTGACGTTGGGCGATGCCTCGGCGCCCGGAGCAGAAATCGGAGCTCCGGCTTCGATCAGACCCAAGCGTGTAGTGTCTGTCTCCATCGGGAGAACAGCTTATACCTGAATTGTTGCGTTTTGGGTATCGCCACTTGGGCGATACCCAGAACGCAACAATTCAGGTCCGCGCATTCCTCCTAATCCCCGCGCCGTTGGCGCGCCCCCTTTAACAAAAGGGGGCTTTTCTCCAGAGGGATTTCGGTGGTTTTCATCCGCGCGTGGCGTGGATCCAATGTGTCGACCAAGGTCGACACCTACCCACAGCAGCAGAAATCTGTCAGAGGCGGGGTGGGTCCGGTTGCGGGGGCGTGAGCGCCATGGATGGCGCGATCGAGGCTACAGGGACGTACTTGCGCCGTCCCTCGCAATTGGACCCGCCTCGCCATCCCGCAGAAGCCAGCTGTTGCGGTTGCCGGCCAGCGGCCGGCACTACCGCGGGTGCCGGGCGCAGCCCGGCTCAGGCGCCGAAGCGCTCGTCGTCCATCGCCATCAGCGGGGCGGCGCCGGCCTGGATCGCGGCGGCGTGGCTGAGCGTGCGCGGCAGCACCCGGGCGAAGTAGAACCGAGCGGTCTCGCGCTTGCCCTGGGCGAAGGCGGCGCCGTGCGCGCTGGCATCGGCGGCGGCCACGCTGCGGGCCCACCAGTAGGCCAGCACCACGTAACCCGAATAGAACAGGTAGTCGTAGCTGGCCGCACCCAGTTCGTCCGGGTTGGCGGCCGCGCGCTTCAGCACGTCCATCGTCAGTGCGCCCCACTCGGCGGCCTTGGCGCGCAGCGGGCCGATGAACTCGGCCAGCGCCTCGTTGCCTTCATGTTCCTTGGCGAAGGCTTCGATCTCGGCCAGCATCAGCTTCAGGCCGGCGCCCTGGCTGGACGCGGTCTTGCGCCCGATCAGGTCCAGCGCCTGGATGCCGGTGGTGCCTTCATACAGCGTGGTGATGCGCGCATCGCGGGCCAGCTGTTCCATGCCGTGTTCGCGGATGTAGCCGTGGCCCCCAAAGCACTGCAGGGCGTTGTAGGTGTTCTCGATGCCCCATTCGGTCTGGCAGGCCTTCGAGATGGGCGTGAGGAAGCTGACCAGGGTGTCGGCGCGCTCGCGCTCGGCGGCGTCCTCGGCGTGGTGGGCCACGTCGATCAGGGTGGCCGCGTGCAGGGCCAGCAGGCGGCTGCCTTCGACCAGCGACTTCACCGTCAGCAGCATGCGGCGCACGTCCGGGTGAACCAGGATCGGGTCGGCCGGCTTGTCCGGGAACCTGGCGCCACTGAGTGCACGCGACTGCAGGCGCTCACGGCTGTACTTCAGCGCGTTCTGGTAGGCGCGCTCGGACAGGCCGATGCCCTGCAGGCCGACGCCCAGGCGTGCGGTGTTCATCATGGTGAACATCGCCTGCAGGCCCTTGTGCGGCTGGCCGACCAGGTAGCCCTGCGCGCCATCGAAGTTCATCACGCAGGTGACCGAGCCCTTGATGCCCATCTTGTGCTCGATCGAACCGCAGCGCAGCGCGTTGCGCTCGCCGACGTTGCCGTCGCGGTCGACCTTGAACTTGGGGGTGACGAACAGCGAGATGCCCTTGGCGCCCGCAGGGGCGTCGGGCAGCTTGGCCAGCACCAGGTGCACGATGTTGCCGGTCAGGTCGTGCTCGCCAGCGGTGATGAAGATCTTGGTGCCGGTGATGGCGTAGCTGCCGTCGGCGTTCGGCTCGGCCTTGGTCTTGAGCAGGCCCAGGTCGGTGCCGCAATGCGGTTCGGTCAGGCACATGGTGCCGGTCCAGCGGCCTTCGATCAGCGGCTTGAGGAAGGCCTCGTGCTGCCAGGCTTCGCCATGCTGCTTCAGCGCTTCGATGGCGCCGTGCGAGAGCAGCGGGAAATTGCCCCATGCCAGGTTGGCGGCGTTGATCATTTCGTTGAGCGGCACGCCCAGGGTGTGCGGCAGGCCCTGGCCACCCAGTTCCGGCGAAGCGGTCAGGCCGGTCCAGCCGCCGTCGACGAACTGGTCATAGGCCTGCTTGAAGCCGGGAGGCGTGGTCACCTCACCGGTGGCCTGGTCGAGCACGCAGCCGATCTCGTCACCCACGCTGTTGAGCGGGGCCAGCACGGTGGCGCTGAAGCGCCCGGCTTCTTCCAGCACGGCATCGACCACGTCGGCGGTGGCGTCGGTGAAGCCCAGGCGGGCGAACAGGGGCTCGACCTTGAGCACGTCGTGCAGGGCGAAACGGAGGTCGGAAAGCGGGGCGGTGTAGCTGCTCATCGGTACGTCTCGATTTGATCAGGGGCAGGGGAGCGGCGCCGGGCGCCGCGGCGGAAGCGGGGATTCAGCGCAGCACGCCGGGCAGGCCGGGGGCCTGGTTGAGGGTGCTGCGGCTGCTGATGTCGAAGCTGCGCTGCTTCTTTTCCTGCGGCGTGGCGGCCACCGTTCCCTTCAGGCCGTAGGCCAGGGTGCGGTTGCCGGCCAGCGCGTCGGCCACGATCAGGCGTGCGGCCGAGCTGGGCACAAGGTCGACATTGATGACGTCGGCCGAGGTGCCGCCGATGGAAATCCCCGGCCTGGCCTGCAGGGTGCCGGCTTCGCTGTCGCCAACGGTCAGCGCCAGCGAAACGTCATCGAAGGTCATCGGCATGGAGCTGAAGTTCTGCAGGCGCAGGGCCACGGTCCAGTTGCCATCGGCGCGCACGGTCAGTTGCTGCAGGCTGGCCGCCGGTTCCGAAACACGCTTGACGATGCCGTTGTTGCAGGCAACAAGGGCGAGGGTGCACAGAACGATCAAGGCGATACGGAAACGGTGAAGCATGGGCGCAAGTCCTCTGGAGGGGGTGCGTTGGGATAAGCATACTACGGCGTATGGTTGTTTGGATCGCCGGTGACGACCCGCCGCAGAGGGTAGCGCGTGAAGATGGCGGCCGGGCGTGCGCGGCGCCGGATCGTCCACGTCGGGTGCGCGGCTCGCGCCGCGGTTCACTTGGCGGGCGATTCCCGCAACGGTGCCATCTGGCGCAGCGGGCCGAGGTCGTAGCCCATGGATTCGGCCGTTGCTTTGAGCTGTTCGAACCGCGCGCGCTCCATTTCCGGCACGCGCGAGAGAATCCACAGGTATTTGCGGCCGGGTTCGCCGACCAGGGCCCACTGGTAGTCCGGGTCCAGCGCCAGCACCCAGTAATCGGCCCAGACCAGCGGTACCCAGCTCAGCCAGTCCGGCACGAAGCGCACCTGCAGTTGGCCGGGGTGGCCGGGTACCGGGCGCGCCACGCCTTCGGCAACCACGCGCTCGCCTTCGCCGTTGCGGCAGGCATTGGTGACGCTGATCCTGCCGTCGCGGCGCAGCCCGTAGTTGGCGGTTATCTCGCCGACGCATTGCTTCTGGAACGAGACCGGCTGGTGCGCGATCTCGTGCCATTGGCCGGCGTAGCGATCGATGTCCAGGGTATCGACCGCGCGCACCGGCTCGACGGCGAGCACCGGGGCGGCGGCCAGCAGCAGGCAGGCGAGCAGGGCGGGACGCAGGTGCATCGACAGGCTCCAGGCAGGAGTCTGGAGCGTAGGTGCGGCGACGCGTGCCGCGTGTAAATGTTTCGTCAAGCAGGTGCAGTGGGGCCAGGCCACACGCGGATGGCAAGCCTCAGGCAAAAAAAAGACCCGCATTTCTGCAGGTCTTTGAAGATGGTGGCCGAAGACGGAATCGAACCGCCGACACGGGGATTTTCAATCCCCTGCTCTACCAACTGAGCTACTCGGCCAAATTGTGTGGCAACCGCGATGGATACGGCTTCCGGAAAAAAAAGACCCGCATTTCTGCAGGCCTTCGAAAGTGGTGGCCGAAGACGGAATCGAACCGCCGACACGGGGATTTTCAATCCCCTGCTCTACCAACTGAGCTACTCGGCCACATGTTTCGTTGCAGCGAGGTCGCTGCCAAGGAGGCGTATATTACGGAGGTCGGTTGTCTTCGGCAAGGGTTTTGCCAAGAATTCTTCACATTGCCGTCTGCGCGCTCGCAAGTGCTTGATCCTCCGTTGTGGGGCAGGGCGGCCGATCGATCATCGTCTGCGCTGGAACTCAGCAGGTCGCCGCGATCGCCAAAGCTGCAAGGGCAAGGGTTGCGCCGGACGCGCGCGGGTCCGGGCAATGGAACGCTGTTTTCGTGGGCGTCACGGGCGGTCGCTGCGGCGTAGTGTCGGCAGTCCTTTCCCGATGCTGGCCACAGCAGAGACCGCCGCCATGTCCGATTCCCCGACCACGTCCCGCATCGTGCTGGCCTCGCGCCCGCAGGGCGCACCGAGCGCGGCGAACTTCCGCCTGGAGCAGGCCGCGCTGCCCGCATTGGCGGAAGGAGAGGTGCTGCTGCGCAATCGCTACCTGTCGCTGGACCCGTACATGCGTGGACGCATGGACGAGGGTCCTTCGTATGCGGCGCCGGTGGCCGTGGGTGCGGTGATGGAAGGCCAGACTGTGGCAGAGGTGCTGCAGTCGAACGCCGAGGGCGTAGCCACAGGTGAACTGGTGCTGGCGCCGGGTGGCTGGCAGACCCACGCGGTGCTGCCCGCGAGGACACTCGGGCGCCGGCTGGATCCGGCCGGGTTGCCGTTGAGCACGGCGCTGGGCGTGTACGGCATGCCGGGGTTCACTGCGTATTCCAGCCTGCATGAAATCGCCCGCCTGAAACCGGGTGAGACGCTGGTGGTCGCTGCCGCCACGGGCCCGGTGGGCGCCACCGTGGCCCAGCTGGCGAAGTTGCAGGGCGCGCGCGTGGTCGCCATTGCCGGTGGCGAAGCCAAGCGCGCCTATCTGCAGACACTGGGCGTGGACGTGGCGCTGGATCATCGCGCCGCTGATTTCGCCGCGCAGCTACGCGCCGCGGTGCCCGCCGGCATCGATGTGTACTTCGAGAATGTGGGAGGGCACGTGCTGGATGCGGTGCTGCCGCTGCTCAACGACTTCGCCCGCATTCCGGTGTGCGGCACCATCGCCACCTACAACGATCGCGGCGTCGAGCAGCCCGGCCCGGACCGGCTGCCGGCACTGTTCAGCCAGATCCTGCGCCAGCGCCTGACCGTGCGGGGTTTCATCGTGCACGACTTCAATCACCTGTGGCCGGACTTCGAACGCGAGATGCCGCAATGGTTGCGCGAGGGCCGTATCCAGTACCGCGAGGACGTGGTGGAAGGGCTGGAGAATGCGCCGGAGGCGTTCTTCGGGCTGCTGAAGGGGCGCAACTTCGGCAAGCTGGTGGTGAAGCTGGACTGAGTGTTCGCCGGGCATGGCCCGGCGCTGCCACAGGGCGTGCCGACCAGGGTCGGCACCCACGTCAGGCAGTCGAGGCCTTTTCCCGGCGCAGCAGTTCGCGCTTGCGCGCGACGCCCCAGGCGTAGCCGGACAGGTCGCCGTCGCGGCGCACCACGCGGTGGCAGGGCACGGCCACCGCCAGTGGATTGCTTGCGCAGGCCCTGGCCACTGCGCGGCTCGAGCGTGGTGCGCCGATGCGCGCGGCGATGTCGGCATACGAGGCAGTCTGCCCGCGCGGAATCTGCTGCAGCGCCTGCCAGACCCGCTGCTGGAACGCGGTGCCGCGGATGTCCAGCGGCAGCGTGGTGCCACGCGTGGGGTCCTCGACCAGGCCCACCACCTGGGCCACCAGTTGTTCATAGCCGTTGTCGGCGCCGACCAGTTCGGCCTGGCGGAAGCGTTGCTGCAGTGACTGCAGCAGCGTCTCCGGATCGTCGCCGAGCAGGATCGCGACCACGCCGGTCCCGCTGCTGGCCACCAGCACGCTGCCCAGTGAGCTTTCGGCAAGCGCGAAGTGGATGACTTCGCCGCGACCACCTGCGCGCCATTGCTTGGGAGTCATGCCCAGCAACTTCGGTGCGTTCTCGTAGAAGCGCCCGCTGGAACCGAAGCCAGCATCGTGGAAGGCATCGGTGATGCGCTCCTGCTGTTCAAGCCCGGTGCGCAGGCGGTCGGCGCGCAGCGCGGCAGCATACTGCTTGGGGGTCAGCCCGGTGGCCTGTTTGAACAGGCGATGCAGGCGCGTCGGGCTGCAGCCGGCGATGTCGGCCAGCTCCTGCAGCGAGGGCTCGTCGAGGCTGGCCTGCAGATGGCGGCAGACCCGTTCGACGCGGGCGTCGAGGGCGGTGGTGGCGGTGCTGTCCATGGGCGGATTCTGGCACGTGCCGGTTCTGCGGAAACTCCGTTTCCTGCACCTGGCCGCGAGGCCCGGAAACGGAGTGTTGGTGGGCCGGAGGCGCGGCATCGTGGCGGCCACTCCACAACCGGTACCACTCTCATGCGCCTGAACAACAAGATCGCCCTCATCACCGGTGCCAGCGCCGGCATTGGCCGCGCCAGTGCGCTGCGCTTCGCCGCCGAAGGGGCAAAGCTGGTGCTCAATGCGCGTCGGCCGCAACCGCTGCACGCACTGGCCGAGCAGATCCGTGCCGGCGGCGGCGAGGTGGTGGTGCATGCCGCCGACGTGGCCGAGCCGGGCACGGCGCAGGCGTTGGTCGATCTGGCCCAGCAGTCATTCGGAGGCCTGGACATCGCGCTCAACAATGCCGGGATGCTCGGCCCCGGCGTGCCGGCAGCAGAGTTCCCGGCGGATGCGTGGCGCGAAGTGATGGCCACCAATCTCGATGCCGCCTTCCATGCGGCACGCGCCCAGTTGCCGGCACTGCTGGCACGCGGGGGCGGCTCGCTGGTATTTGTCGGCACCTTTGTCGGCCATACCGTGGGCTTTCCGGGCATGGCCGCCTACGCGTCGAGCAAGGCCGGACTGATCGGCTTGAGCCAGGTGATCGCCGCCGAGTACGGCGCGCGTGGCGTACGCAGCAACGTGCTGCTGCCTGGCGGTACCGATACCGAGATGGGCCGGCAGGCCGCACCCACCGGCGATGCCCGCGACTTCGTGCGCTCGCTGCACGCACTCAAGCGCATGGCCGAGCCGGAGGAGATCGCCAACGCCGCGCTGTTCCTGGCCAGCGATGAAAGCAGCTTCGTGACCGGCACCGCGATGCGCGTGGAGGGTGGGGTGTCGATCACCCGCACCTGAGTGGGGGCATCGGCGGAATCAGGACTGCAGCTGCACACGCTGTTGGCGCAGGACTGACCTGCTGATTACCCGGCGATCTCTAGGGTAGGGGTAGCGTCGGCGTCCCGCTGGCGAAGGAGCGACGGATGAGTGAGCGCGAGAAAGACCAGGGCGACCCGAAGCAGGGCGTGCAGGAAAGCCGCCAGGACAGGAAGCAGGACGATGTGGCCAGGCAGCGGCCGGGGCAGCGCGACCAGCAGGTGCGCGATGCACATTCGCGCGACCCGAAGCGCAAGGACGGCGGGCAGGATCCCGCCTGAGCGGGCCACTGAAAAGAAAAAACCCGTAGATCGCAGGATCTACGGGTTCTTCTGAATAGTGGTGGAGCCAAGGAGGATCGAACTCCTGACCTCGTCATTGCGAACGACGCGCTCTCCCAGCTGAGCTATGGCCCCACGGCAGGGCTTCAGTGTAGCGCTGCCCGCCGGGCTTGCCAAGCGTGGGGCAGCGGCAGGCCCGCGGGCTCCGCTGCCACCTCGGTGGAGGCAGCCACACCGCGCAGATGGATGCAGGCATGGATCATTCCGGGCAGCCTTTCCAGCATGCAGTCGACGCCCGCCTCCTGCAGGTCATGCGCGTACTGCTCGGCCTCGTCACGCAGCGGGTCGTGCTCGCAGCTGAGCACCGAGGCGGGGGCCAGCCCCTGCAGACTTGTGGTGTCTTCGGCCAGCAGCGTGTCGCCCGACGGCGAAGGCGTGCGTGACTGGCTGGCCGGCCATCGTCGCCAACGTACGGCGGCGATCATCGCGCGCCTGCAGCAGGCGCAGGCCGAGGGTGAGCTGGCCGACGACGCGGCGGTGCAGGCGCTGGGCGACCATTTCGCCACGGTGCTGCATGGCATTTCGGTGCAGGCCCGCGATGGCGTCAGCCGCGAGCGGCTGCTGGCAATGGTCGATATCGCGCTGTGCCCGCTTCCCTGAGTCAAGCCCGAAAGGCGTGCCGAATGCCGAGTGACTGTGCCGAAACCGCTTGTTTCACCGGGTTTGGAGCTCGCGCAACGAAATCGTAACAATTTGGGGGATAATGGCGGCTTGCGCAGTTTTCCTCCCATTTGCCGCCCGGCTCGCGCAGGCCGCACGGACGCCTCCTCAGAGCATTGCATGCCCTCCCATACCGATTCCCGCCGCCTGTCGGGTCTGTCGTCTTCCCTTGTTTCCTTCCGCCGCCACCCGCTGGCCCTGGCCTGTGCCGGCCTGGCCCTGGTCGGCAGCTTCGGCGCCGCCGCGCAGGACAGCGCGCCGACCCCGACCGGGCTGGACACGATCACCGTGACCGCCGAGCACCGCGAGCAGAACCTGCAGGAAGTGCCGGTCTCGGTCGGCGTGGTGCAGGGCGAGCGCATGCGCGACTTCACCGCCGGCGGTGACGACACCCTGCTGGCGCTGTCCGGCCGCGTGCCGAGCCTGTATGCGGAAACCACCACCGGCCGCATCTTCCCGCGCTTCTACATCCGCGGCCTGGGCAACATCGACTTCTACCTGGGTGCCTCGCAGCCGGTGTCGATCATCCAGGACGACGTGGTGCTGGAACACGTGGTGCTGAAGTCCAACCCGGTCTATGACGTGGACCAGGTGGAAGTGCTGCGCGGCCCGCAGGGTTCGCTGTTCGGCCGCAACACCACCGCCGGCATCGTCAAGTTCGACACCCTCAAGCCGACCCAGGACTACACCGGCCGCGTCAGCGCCAGCTACGCGACCTACAACAGCGTGTCGATCGATGGCGGCTTCGGTGGCCCGATCAATGACATCGCGTCGTTCCGCGTGTCGGCCCTGTACCAGCACCGCGATGACTACGTCGACAACACCTACAAGGGCCCGAGCGCCGACGGTACGGTCAGCCCGAAGAAGAACGCGATGGGGGGCTTCGACGACCGCAACGTGCGCGCGCAGCTGCTGCTGACCCCGAGCGACCAGTTCTCGATCCTGGCCTCGGCCCATGCCCGTGACTACGAAGGCACCTCGACCCTGTTCCTGCGCGGTGCGCTGACCAAGGGCTCGAACAAGACCGACGTGCCGCGCGACAAGGTGGCCTACGACGAAGCCGACAACAACCCGCAGGCCTACAAGACCTACGGCGGCTCGGTGAAGGCACGCTACGACTTCGGTGCGATCGACTTCACCTCGATCACCGCCTACGAGACCACCTCCGGCTACAGCCGTGGCGACACCGACGGCGGCGCTGCGGTGAACTTCCCGGTCAATGGCGTGCCGAACGGCTATGGCCAGTCGATGGGCCGCATCCGCGACCTCGACCAGTGGACCCAGGAGTTCCGCCTGGCCAGCCATGACGACAGCGCCCTGCAATGGCAGGCCGGTGCGTTCTACTTCAACGGCAGCGACACCACCGACTTCTACCAGCGTGCGTGGTTCCTGCAGGGTGCGGCCCGCAACCCGAACAACTGGGTGCGCCTGCGCAACAAGAACACCTCGTGGGCCGGCTTCGGCCAGCTGAGCTACGCCTTCACCGACAAGTTCACCGTCACTGCCGGCCTGCGCCAGACCAAGGACGAGAAGCACACCCGTCTGCTGAAGACCGCGGACACCGCTGCCGGCGTGGTCACCTACAAGGGCCGCACCGACGTCAAGATGTCCGACACCACCCCGAGCTGGGATCTGAGCGCGATGTACCAGATCACGCCGGACGTGAGCGTCTACGCCAAGGTTGCCCGCGGCTTCCGCGGCCCGACCATCCAGGGCCGCTCGGCCGTGTTCAACGCCGACTTCACCACCGCCGATTCCGAGACCATCCTGTCCTGGGAAGCGGGCGTGAAGAGCAGCCTGTGGGACAACCGCCTGCGCCTGAATGCCACCGCGTTCACCTACACGGTCAACGACATCCAGCTCAACGGCAACGATTCGGACGGCAACGGCGTGCTGTTCAACGCTGACAAGGCCAAGGCCTACGGCTTCGAAGCAGACATGGAGCTGCGCCCGATCCCGAACCTGACCCTGAGCGCCGGCCTGAGCCTGCTGCACAGCGAGATCAAGGACAAGCGCGTCTATGCGCAGGTCTGCGGCCTCAACGGCCAGGTGGTCTGCACCGTCGGTGACCCGATCATCAAGGTCGGCGCCAACACCTTCGCGCAGATCGATGGCAACCCGCTGCCGAATGCGCCGAAGTACAACGTCAACCTGGCCGCCCGCTACGACTTCCCGGTCAGCGATGCCGGCACCATGTTCGTGTCCACCGACTGGAACAAGCAGGGTTACACCAGCTTCGTGCTTTACGACACCAAGGAATTCAATTCCAAGGGTGATTTCGAGGGTGGCCTGAAGATCGGCTACTCGGGCAACTACGGTGCCTACGAAGTGGCGCTGTTCGCGCGCAACATCACCAACGAGAAGAACCTCAAGGGTGTGATCGAGAACTACATGGCGGCGGTCTACAACGAACCGCGCACCGTCGGTGTCTCGCTGAACATGAACTGGTAATACGCGATTGCGGTGGCGGTGCACGCCGCCATCGCACTGCGTGAATGCCAAGGGCGGCCCGGTGATCCGGGCCGCCCTTTTCGTTGCTTCAGACCGCGGTGAGGTCGCTTTCCTGGCTGCGCTGGCCGAAGGTCAGGGCCCAGGTCGCGCTGTCCACCTGCTGCCGGTCCTGCGCCTGCTGCTTGCGCGCACGGCTGGCGCCGAACCAGCGCCCTTCGCCGTTGATCAGCGGCGCCATGCGCACCACGTCCACGTACTCCGGATCGATCTCGCTGGCGCGCTGCAGCCAGGCCAGCGCCAGGAACGCGTTGGCCGGCACGCCGTTGCCGAAGTGGTAGATGTCGGCCAGGTAGCCGGCCGCCCACAGCTTGTCGTCGTCGTCACCGCGCCACCACAGTGGGATCAGCGCGCGTTCGACCGCTTCGCGCTTGTGTGCGTCGTTCTGGCCATCCATCGCCAGGCAGGCCAGGTTGCGGCAGGTCGGGCCCCAGACGCGCTCGCCCGCCTCGGACCCGTCCAGGCAGCGCAGGTACAGTTCACGTGCACGCGCTTCATTGTGCTCACCGCCGGCCGCCACCAGGCGCACGCCCAGGTTGTAGGTGGCGATCAGGTCGCCGCCTTCCACCGCACGCTCCTGCCAGTAGGCGGCCTTTTCCGCATCGACGAACTGCGGCTGGTCGCGGCCGCCGAGGCGGCCCTTGTACAGGTCGCACAGTGCCGACATCGCGCCGGCGTCGCCGGCTTCGGCCATGCGCTGCAGCAGCGAGAGACCGGCGGACTGCGAGACATCGCAGAACAGGTTGGAGGCGAAGGTGACCGCCGAGGTGTTGTCCTGCGGCGCGAGCTTCAGGGCGCGCTGCAGCAGGGCATCGGCGCGCACGGGGTCGGCGGTCTGGCCGAGCAGTCCATGCTCGACGGCGGTGGCAGCCCAGAGCAGGCCGATCGCGGAGTCGCCCTCGCGAGCGGCGTAGTCCACCACCTGCGCGAACAGCGCCTCTGCCCCGTCGACATGGGCGAACCAGGTGCAGGCTTCGAGGTTGCTGAAGCCTTCGTGCAGCACCATGTCGCGGTCCAGCGCCCACGCCTGCTGCAGATCCTCGAACACCGCCCGCATGTGCCCGGCGTCCCACTGCACCTGGTCTTCGCTGCCTTCGATCCGGCCGAGCCGGTAGCGCAGCCCGGCACGCTGGGCCAGAACCTCGGCGCGCAGGTTGCGGTCCAGGTGCCAGTCCAGGATCTGTGCATACGCACGCTCGTGCACGCCTATCGCGTCGGCATCTTCGCGGTGTGGCAGGTCGGTCATCCAATCCTGTTCCTTTCGCCAGCGCAGCGCGTTGCTCTGCGCAAGCTTCAGGCCACGGCACCAGCCTCCTTCGATGAAATCCTCCATGGCTTCATGGCTGCCGCCCCAGCGCGGGTACAGGTAATAGAGGGTGTCTTCCAGTGTGCTCAGGTCGTCGGCGCGCTGTTCCAGCACCAGGCGCATCCAGTAGGCCAACGGCGCATCGAAATCGTCCTGGCTGCGCTCGCGCAGCACGGGCGGCAGGCTGCCGGGCAGCGTCCGCAGCGGCGCGCCGAAACGTGACAGCAGCTGCAATGCCTGCGGCCAGGCTTGCGGATAGTGCTCGGCCAGTGCCACCTCCTCGGGCTCGGGCACCTGGCCGGCCTGCAGCGCCAGCAGCCAGTCCGGCTCGCGCAGGTAGCTGGTGATGCGCTTGATGCCATCCAGCGCCAATGCCGGGCGCGCCGACAGCGGGATCGCCTGCAGGTAGGCATGCACGGCATGGTCGCGCGCCTGCTGTGCCGCCAGCCACTGGCTGTCTTCGACCAGTGCGGCGACGTCGGCGCTGCGCAGCTCGCCGGCGGCGGATTCCCAGCAGGCACCGAGGCGCAGGTGCGCATAGTAGCTGTGCGGCGCGGCAGCGACCCATTGCTGCGTCTGCTGCAGGCGCTCGTCCAGGGTCAGTGCCTTGTCATGCAGGTTGCGAAGGCGCCAGCGGATGCCCGGCAGCGGCCTTTCACCGTCCAGCCAGGCCTGTTCGTGCGGTGCCAGCAGTGCGTCCAGTTCGGCGTAGCGCCGCTCCTGCAATGCGGCACGCGCCGCTGCACGCCAGGCCAGGTCCTCGGCGGAAAGGCTGTCCTTCGCAATTCCATTTGTCATCTGTTGCAGTCCAACGATAGCGGGGACGCTATTGGACAGTCCTGCGCCTGCGTCGGCAAGCGTGGCAGATGCTCGATCCATCGCGCAGGCGCCGGGGCCCGACGCCCGGCACCATCAGCGTGCGGGCAGCAGGGCCTGCAGTCGCGATTCCAGTTCCTGTTGGCGCCAGCCGGCCAATGCAGCGGGCCATTGGCGACGTTCCAGATAGCTCTCCAGGTGCTTGCGTGACGCCAGAACCCCATCCGGCAGGCCCAGTTCGCGGCTGCGCTCGGCCACCGCATCCTGCAGCTTCTTCAGTGCCTGCTTGTTGCTGTCGTTGGCCGGAAGTGCCAGTGGTGCCTCGGCTTCATCGGCCAGCGGCGTCTGCAGCGTCTGCCACACGGCACCAGCCAGCTTGCGCGGTGCCTTCGGGAACTGCTCGAACAGCGTGCCCAGCGCGTCGGCGTCGGCCGGTGGCGTGCGCGCCAGGGTGGCGGCCAGCTCGTTGTCCAGGATCCAGCTGCGCGGACGATCGCTGCTGCGCGCCTGCACCTCGCGCCAACGCAGCAGGCGCAGCAGGCGGCGCTGTGCAGCGGCATCGAGGAACTGCGCCGAGCGCATCGCCAGGTGTGGCCAGCGGTCTTCGTCGTTGGCAACGCTGGCCAGCAGGCGTTCGCCGTCGTCGTGCAGCCATTGCTGGCGGCCCAGGGCCTGCAGCCTGGCATCGATGGCGTCATGCAGGGCAAACAGATGCTCGACGTCGTCGGCGGCGTACTGCAGCTGCGACTCGGACAGCGGGCGGCGCATCCAATCCGAGCGGGTCTCGCCCTTGGCCAGGGCCACGCCGGTGATTTCCGCCACCAGCTTCTGGTAACCCATGCCACCACCGATGCCGGCCAGCGAGGCACCGATCTGGGTGTCGAACAACGGGCGCGGCAGCACGCCGCAGGCCCACTTGAAGGCGACCAGGTCTTCGCTGGCGCTGTGCATCACCTTGGTGATCGATTCATCGGCCAGCCACGGTGCCAGCGCCTCGGTCATGCCGGGAATCAGCGGGTCGATCAGCAGGATGTCCTGCCCGACGGCCATCTGCACCAGCGCCAGCTGCGGCCAGAAGGTGCGTTCACGGATGAATTCGGTGTCCAGGCCGATGCGGCTCGGGCGCTGCTGGAAGTACGCATCCAGCTCGGCGGGGGTGGTGATCCAGGTTGCCACGGGTCAGGGCCTACTACTCGGGTTTGCTCAGGCAGGGGAGAATAGCCTAACGTCGGTCCGCGTCCGTGCAGAAGGAGGTCCTGCTTGCGTTTTCCGTTGTCGCCCGCGCTGTGCACCGCCCTGGCCGTTGCCCTGGCCGGCTGCACACCGTCGCCGTCGTCGGCGCCGGAGCGCGCCGCTGACGAGCCGGCGCGGCCACAGGAAAGCGCGACGGTCGACCGGACGCAGGCAGCCGGGCAGGGCAGCGTGACCATTGCCGGTGAGGATGCCGCCGAGGACGTGCAGCGCTGGACGCCGCCGCGGGTCGACCGCCAGGGCCGCAGCCTGGCGCAGCTGCGGCGCGCGGCCGAGCAGGCCTTTGCCGAAGGCCGGCTCTACGAGGATGCCGATGCTGCCATTCCCTTGTGGCTGGCGGTACAGGAGGAGAATCCCGATGACCGCCAGGCCCGGCAGGGCCTGCAGCGCGCCCGCCAGCGCCTGCAAGAGCAGGCCGATGCGCTGCTGGTACGGCCGCTGAAGCAGCGCGAGGCGCTGGCCGAGGCCAGCCGCCAAGCGCTGGTGCTGCTCAGCCTGGCGCCGAAGGACGAGAAGGTGCGTGCGCTGCAGGGGCGGGTCGAGACCGCGCAGCGCGTGGTGGCGTACAACCGCGCCGGCGAAGAGGACCTGCGTTCGGACCGGATCGGAGAGGATGGCGACGGCGCCATCGGCAACTTCCGTGAGGCGCTGGCGCTGGATGAGCACAATGGACGCGCCCGGCAAGGACTGGCGGCCGCCGAGAGCGGCTTGATCCGTCGTGCCGAGGACGCCGCGCGGGCACGGGATTTCGCCGGCGCAGGCACCTGGCTGGCCGAGGCAAGCAAGGTGCGCGATTCGTCACCGACCATCGCCGATGCGTTCGAGCGCATCGAACAGATCCGTGCCGCCACGCTGCTGCGATTGCGTGACGACGGCCTGCGCGATCTGGCGACACCACAAGGACTGAAGCCGGCGCGCGAGAAGCTGGCCGAGGCCCTGCGCATCGCCCTGCCGGGCGATGCGGTGGTCGGCCAGCTGCGCGAGCGCATCGACCTGGCCACCCACTACGGCAGCTTCCGTCCCGGCCAGGTGTTCAGTGACGCGATGCGTGATGGTGGTCGCGGCCCGCAGATGGTGGTGGTACCGCATGGCGGTTTCCAGATGGGGGCAGGTGATACCGAGCCGGGTGCCAGTGATGCCGAGCGTCCGTCGCACTATGTGCGCTTCGATCGCGGCTTCGCGATGGCGATCACCGAGGTCACGGTCAGTGATTTCGAGCGCTACGTGAAGGCGACCAGCGCGCGCCCGCGGGCGACCCGCAGGGGCCATTCGGTGGTCTATGACGAGCGCAGCGGCAACTTCATCCGCCGCAGTGGGGTGGATTGGCGCTCGGACTATGACGGCGGCCGTGCACTGGGCAACTCACCGGTGATGCACGTGAGCGTGCGTGATGCCGAGAACTACGCGGCGTGGCTGTCCGAGCAGACCGGGCGCAGCTACCGCCTGCCCAGCGAAGCAGAGTTCGAGTATGCGCTGCGCGCTGGCAGCAGTGGCCGTTACCCCTGGGGGGATGCCGGTACGCCGCCGCCGGGCAGTGGCAACTTCACCGGCAGCAAGGACGTATCGCCGTCGGGCCGGCACTGGCACAACGCGTTCATCGGCTACGGCGATGGCTGGTGGGGACCGGCCCCGGTTGCCACGTTCCAGGCCAATGCCTTCGGCCTGCACGACATGGGCGGCAATCTGAGCGAATGGGTGGCCGATTGCTGGCACGCCAGCTACCGGCGGGCCCCTTCCGATGGCGTGGCCTGGTTCAACCCGGGCTGCCGGTCCCGGGTCATCCGCGGTGGCAACTGGGCCAACGCGCCGGAGCAGACCCGCGCGGCCTGGCGGCAATCGCAGGATTCGGATACCACCAACGCACGTATCGGTTTCCGGCTGGTGCGCGGTATCTGAGCGGGGTCCGGCTTCACCCGCTGCTGGCGTCGGCACACTAAGATTGCGCCGTGCCCGCCGGCCGGCGGGGCCTGCCGGACGACCACCCGATGCGCAACGATCCCTTTTCCCGCTCGCCCCAAGGCCCACAGCGGCGTGGCCTGTTCGGCAACATCCGCTGGTGGGTGCTGCTGCTGGCCGCCGGCTACGCGGTGTTCTACTGGTTCTCCAACCGCACGGTCGATCCCTACACCGGCGAGAAGGTGATGATCGACAGCAGCCTGGACGCACGCCAGGAGACCGCGCTGGGGCTGCAGGCGTACCAGCAGATCCTGTCGCAGGAACGGCCGATGGATCCCAACGCACCGATCGCGCGCGACGTGCGTGACATCGCCCAGCGGCTGATCGCCAAGGTCGATGTGGTGGAGACCGCGCTTGCACAGGAGCACGGCGTGCAGCCGGCGCATTTCGCGCGCGATTTCCAGTGGGAAGTGAACGTGATTCCCTCCGATCAGGCCAATGCGTTCTGCCTGCCGGGCGGCAAGATGGCGGTCTATACCGGCCTGGTGCCGGTGGCGCGTACGCGCGATGCGATGGCGGTGGTGATGGGCCACGAGATCGCCCATGCGCTGCTGCGGCATGGCGCCCAGCGCATGGCGCAGCAGAAGCTGACCCAGATCGGCCAGGTGGCCGGTGCCGCCAGCGGCATGGATGCACAGCAGCAACAGATGATGATGTCGGCGATGGGCTACGGTTACCTGTTGCCTTACGCGCGCAGCCACGAAACGCAGGCCGACGAGGTGGGGCTGATGCTGGCGGCAGCGGCATGCTTCGATCCCCGCGAGGCGGTGCCGTTGTGGCAGCGCATGGGGCAGGCCAGTGGCGGGCAGTCGCCGCCGGAGTTCGCGTCCACCCATCCCAACCCGGGAACGCGTATCCAGAACCTGCAGGCGCTGATGCCGAAGGCGCTCGAGTACCGGCAGAAATTCTGCGAGCAGGCAAAGTAGGGGAGTTGTTTGTTTTGCAGGGCTTGCAGCCCTGCATCTGCTTCAAGCCAGGGCAACGTCAACTTCAAAAGCGGGCTATCCGTGGGTTGGCGGGGTGGGTCCGGTTGAGGGGGACGCCGTAAACACGTCCATGTAGGCTTGGTCGCGGCATCCATGCCGCTCACACCCCCTCAACCGGACCCACCCCGCCTTCGACAGTTTCCCGCTGCTGTTGGTGCCAGCTGCTGTTGGTGGGTGCCGACCGTTGGTCGGCACCTACTTCGACAGATTTCCGCGATCTGTTGGATCTGACCCCATTTTTATTTTCGATATCTGACAGATGTGTCGACCAAGGTCGACACCCACCGACAGCCGTAGAAATCTGTCCGAGGTGGGGCGGTGTCGGAGTGCGGGGTGTCAGCCGCATGGATGCGGCTGCCAAGCCCCCATGGACGGGTTTACGGCGTCCCCGCACTCCGACACCGCCCCGCCATCCGACGGAATGCTCGCTTTTGACGTTGACGTTGACGTTGCCTTGGCTTGAAGCCTCGGCAGGTGCAGGGCGCAGCCCTGCCGAACACCCCTCTACTTGACCTGCACGTCGATCACGCCGTCGCCGACGCGGGCCTGCAACGCGTCACCCGGCTGCACCTGGTCGACGTGCCGCACCAGTGCGCCATCGTCACTGCGGGTCAGGATGCTGTAGCCACGCGCCACGGTCGCCAGCGGGCTGACCGCTTCCAGTGAGCGTGCCAGCCCGCGCAGGCGCAGTGCGTCGCGTTCCAGCAGGCGCTGCATCGCAATCTGCGGACGCCCGCGCAGGGCGGCCAGGCGGCGCTGCATCGCATCCAGCTGTCGTTGTGGATGGTGCCCGCGCAGCACCGCCGCGGCATGACGCAGGCGCGCGGCGCGGCGCTCCTGCTGCTGGTTGAATGCCGCGTGCAGGCGCCGGCCGAGGTCCAGCTGGCGGCGACGCAGCAGGTCCAGGCGGGCCTGCGGGCTCTGCGCGTTCAGGCGCAGCAGGGCACGGTCGGCGCGCTGCATGGCCTGCTGCATCGCGTGCCGTTGCAGCTGCACCATGCGCGCCGCGGTGCGGCGCAGTCGCAGCGCCAGTTCGCGCTGGTCCGGCACCAGCAGTTCGGCGGCCACCGACGGTGTCGGCGCACGCAGGTCGGCAGCGAAGTCGCTGAGGCTGAAGTCGGTCTCGTGGCCTACCGCCGATACCACCGGGGTGCGGCTGGCAGCAATGGCGCGGGCCAGCGCTTCATCGTTGAACGCCCACAGGTCTTCCAGCGAACCGCCACCGCGGGTCAGCAGGATCACGTCGTAGCGGCCGCTGGCATCGGCGGCCTGCAGCAGGCGGGTGATCTGCGCCGCAGCACTGCTGCCCTGCACCAGGGTCGGCAGCAGGTCCACTTCCAGCAGCGGGAAGCGGCGGCCCAGCACGCTCAACACGTCGCGCACGGCGGCGCCGGTGGGCGAGGTGATGACCGCCAGGCGCTGCACATGCGCCGGCATCGGCCGCTTGCGTGACGGGTCGAACAGGCCCTCGGCTTCCAGGCGTGCCTTCAGCTCCTCGAACGCGCGGCGCAGTGCGCCTTCGCCGGCTTCCTCCATGTGGTCCAGCACCATCTGGTACTCGCCACGGGCGTCGTACAGGGTCACCTTGCCGCGCACCAGCACGCGCATGCCTTCGCGCGCCACGAACTTCAGGTACTGCGCTTTCATCCGGAACATGGCTGCACGCAGCTGCGCGCGCGCGTCCTTCAGGGTGAAATACAGGTGCCCGGAGGCAGGGCGCGCCACGCTGCCCAGTTCGGCCTCCACCCAGATCGCCGGGAAGCTGCCTTCCAGCAGATCGCGGGCCAGGGTGTTGAGCTGGCTGGGGGTGAAGATGTCGTCGTTGCGTGGCTGCATGGGAACGGCGTGGCGCGGGTGGAACGGGGGCTCAGGATCGCACGTCAGCGCGCCGCGTGCTGCCCCAGCGCCCACTGCACATGCTCACGCACCAGCGGCGAGCGATCGTCGATGCGGGTGTGCAGTGCAGCCAATGCCTCGGCGGACGCAGGCGCATTGCCCAGCGCCACTGCGATGTTGCGCAGCCAACGCTCATGACCGCTGCGGCGGATCGGGCTGCCCTCGGTGCGGCGCAGGAACTCGGCTTCGTCCCAGGCGAACAGCTGGTCCAGGCGCGCGGTATCAAGCTGGTTGCGTGCGCGGAAATCGGCTTCGTCGGTGCGCCTGGCGAACTTGTTCCAGGGGCAGACCAGCTGGCAATCGTCGCAGCCATAGATGCGGTTGCCGATCAGCGGCCGCATGTCCTCGGGGATGGCGCCGTCGTGCTCGATGGTCAGGTACGAGATGCAGCGCCGCGCGTCCAGCCGTTGCGGGCCGATGATGGCCTGGGTGGGGCAGACGTCGATGCAGCGCGTGCAGGTACCGCAGTGGGCGGTGGCCGGCGCGTCGATAGGCAGCGGGATGTCGATGTAGATCTCACCGATGAAGAACCACGAGCCGCCGTGACGGTCGATCAGGCAGGTGTGCTTGCCGATCCAGCCGAGCCCGGCGTTGCGCGCCAGTGCGCGTTCCAGCACCGGCGCCGAATCGACGAAGACGCGGTAGCCCAGCGGTGCCACCTCGTCGTTGATCTGCGTGGCCAGCTTCTGCAGGCGGTTGCGCATCAGCTTGTGGTAGTCGCGGCCCAGCGCATAGCGCGCCACGTAGGCGCGGCCCGGGTCGGCCAGGGTCGCCCAGGCCTCGGTGTCGTCCTTGTGGCTGTAATCCATGCCTACCGAGATCACCCGCACGGTGCCGGGCAGCAGTTCGGCCGGTCGCGCGCGCAGCGTGCCGTGGCGCGCCATCCAGTCCATCGTGCCGTACAGCCCCTGGCCCAGCCAGTCGGCCAGGTGCGCCTCATCCTCGCCCAGCTCGATGCCGGCGATGCCGCAGCGCTGGAAGCCATGCGCACGGGCAAGTTCACGGATGCGCTGCACGGCCTGGGCCGGATCGACAGGGGCGGGGACGGGGGACATGTGCACCAGTATAAAATCCCTGCATGCCCGATCTTTCCCTTCTGTTCGATACCAAAGCGGCGCGCGCGCTCGATGGGCGCGCATCGGCGCTGGCCGGTGATGGTGGCTGGAGCCTGATGGCCCAGGCGGGTCTGGCCGGCTGGCAGTGCCTGCTGCAGCAGTGGCCGGAGGCCCTCCAGCTATGCGTGCTGGTCGGTGCCGGCAACAACGGCGGCGACGGCTACGTGCTGGCCAGCCATGCCCTGCGGTCGGGGCGCCAGGTTCAGGTGGTCACGCTGCCTGGCAGGGCGCCCGCCACGGTGCTGGTGGCGCAGGCTGCAGCGGAATTTGCGGCGGCTGGTGGCAGTGCCGTCGAGTTCGATGGCCATTTGCCGGACGCTGAGGTCTATGTGGACGCACTGTTCGGGCTTGGCCTGGACCGGGCGCCGTCCGGCACGGCCCGGGCGCTGATCGAGGCCCTCAATGCGGCGCGTGGGCCGGTACTGGCGATGGACGTGCCCAGTGGCGTTGATGCCGACAGCGGATGTGTGCCCGGCGTGGCGGTGAAGGCCGATGTCACGTTGCAGTTCATCGCGTGCCACCGAGGCCTGTACACCGGTGATGCGCTGGAGCAGGTCGGCCAGCGCCGGCTGGCGCCACTCGAACTGCCTGATCAGGCCTGGGACGGTATCCAGGCCAGCGCGCAGCGCTGGACCGGCGACCGTTTGAAGGCACTGCTGCCACCGCGCCGTGCAAACACTCACAAGGGCGAATCCGGGCACGTGCTGTGCGTCGGCGGCAACCATGGCAGCGGCGGCGCCATCGCGATGGCGGCCGAAGCCGCGTTGCGTGCCGGCGCCGGCCTGCTGAGCCTGGGTACCCGTCGCGATCACGTCGGCCCCCTGCTGGCGCGCCTGCCGGAGGCGATGACCCATGCGCTGGAAGACGGCGATGCGCTGCCGGCGCTGCTGGACAGGGCGACGGTGGTGGCGATCGGGCCCGGCTTGGGCCAGGACGAATGGGCGCGCGCTCTGTTTGCGCGGGTGCTGGCGTGTGGCAAGCCGTTGGTGGTCGATGCCGATGCACTGAACCTGCTGGCGCAGGATCCCCGCGCGTTGCCGGACGCGATCCTCACCCCACACCCGGGCGAGGCCGCGCGCCTGCTTGGTTGCAGCAGCGCTGACATCCAGGCCAACCGCTACGCCAGCGCGCAGGCGTTGGCCGAGCGCTTCCACGCCGTGGTGGTGCTGAAGGGCGCGGGCAGCATCGTGGCGGCACCCGGGCAGACGCCACGGCTGATCGCTGCGGGCAACCCCGGCATGGCGGTGGGCGGGATGGGCGACCTGCTCACCGGCATCATTGCCAGCCTGCGCGCGCAGGGACTGGCCGCGTTCGATGCGGCGGCGGGCGGCGCCTTGCTGCACGCACTCGCCGGCGATGCCGCTGCCGCCGACGGCGCGCGTGGCCTGCTTCCTACTGACCTGCTGGCGCCGCTGCGGCGACTGGCCAATCCGGACCTCTCTCCATGACCGAATTCTTCCTTGCCGACAGCGACGCCACCGAACTGCTCGGGCAGTGGCTGGCGGCGACGCGGCCGCCGCAGGCGCTGATCGAGCTGCGCGGCGACCTCGGCGCCGGCAAATCCACCACTGCCCGCGCACTGCTGCGCGCACTGGGCGTGCAGGGCGCCATCCGCAGCCCGACCTATACCCTGGTCGAGCGCTACCCGTTGGCCAGTGGCGGCGAGGCATGGCACTTGGACCTGTACCGCATCGGCCAGGCCGGCGAGCTCGATTTTCTCGGCCTGGACGAGGGCAGTGCCGTGTTGTGGCTGGTCGAATGGCCCGAGCGCGGGGCCGGGGCGCTACCGTCGACCGATCTGGTGGTGGCGCTGGAGATCGAGGGCAAGGGGCGTCGTGTTCGTCTCACTGGGGCCAGCGACGCGGGACGTGAATGGCTGGCACGGCTGCCTCAGGGGGGCGACTTGCAGGCCATTTCTGTCGGCTGACGAGAACAAACAGCGGCAGGTTACGGATTATTAAGGAAAAAGGTGTTGCATTCCGTTCAGCACGGTGATTGAATCCTGAGCCATGCGCCCGGGGAACCGTCTCATCGCCATCTGTGCCGCCGTCGGACTGGGTCTGGCGAGCGTCAGTGCGTGGGCGGGTGAAGTCCGCCAGGTCCTGTTGAATACCGGCGCGACCGGCACCCGTGCCGAGATCTCGCTGGTCGGCAGTGGCGGCTACAAGACCCTGTCGCTGGCGGGCCCGAACCGCCTGGTGGTCGATTTCCCGGACTCCAGCGCCATACGCAACCTGAAGATGCCGGCCGCGCAGGGCGTGGTTACTGCAGTGCGTACCGGACAGCCGGTCCCGGGGACGTTCCGTGTCGTTTTCGACCTCGCTGAATCGGTGGCGCCGTTCCGCCCGCAGATGCAGCGCGAGGGCAATGAATCCAAGCTGGTGATCGAATGGCCGGGCGATGGCCCGGCCGTGGCCGCCAGCCGGCCGGCGGTGACCCCGGCGGTGCAGCCACAGGCGCCCGTCAGCACGCCTGCGCCGACCGCGGCCGAGAGCGCGCAGTCGCGCAACGATGCCGCGCGCGCCACCGCACTGTTGACCGCGCAGGTGCAGCAGCAGGCCAGCGCCGCTGCAGCGACCCCGGCCACGCCGACGCCGGCACCGTCCACGGCACCGGCACAGGTGGCCGCGGCAGGTACCGCGGCCAGCAGCACGCCGTCCTCTTCACCGGCCGCGATCCTCGCTGGCCAGCGCACTGCCGCGGTGGTGACCACGCCGCCGGCCACGGTGCCCGCGCCGGCGCCGACGCCAGTGGAACCGCCACGCCCGGCCATGCCCAGCGATGCGTCGCGCATCCGCATGCAGGCTGGCATGCGCCACCTGGTGGTGGCCATCGATCCGGGCCACGGTGGCCAGGACCCGGGTGCGATCGGCCCGACCGGCAAGCGCGAGAAGGATGTCACCCTGGCGGTGGCACGTGAGCTGGCGCGCCAGGTGAACGCGACGCCGGGCCTGAAGGCCTACCTGACCCGCGACAGCGACGTGTTCATCCCGCTGCCGATGCGTGCGCAGAAGGCGCGTGCGAACAAGGCCGACATCTTCATTTCGATCCACGCCGATGCGGCCGAAAACCGTTCGGCCACCGGTTCGTCGGTGTATGTGCTGTCGACCAAGGGCGCATCCTCGCAGCGTGCGCGCTGGCTGGCAGACAAGGAAAACGCGGCCGACCTGGTCGGTGGCGTGCGCCTGCAGCAGACCGAAGGCACGCTTGCCAACGTGCTGCTGGACCTGGCCCAGAGCGGCTACATGAAGGCATCGGAGGACGCGGCCGGCCACGTGCTGGGCGGCCTGAAGCGGATCGGCAACAACCACAAGCCGAACATCGAGCGCGCCAACTTCGCGGTGCTGCGCACCTCGGACATGCCGGCGATGCTGGTGGAAACCGCGTTCATCTCCAACCCGGATGAAGAGCGCCGCCTGATCGACCCGGCCTACCAGCGCAAGATCGCCGGTGCGGTACTCGATGGCGTGCACACCTTCTTCAGCCGCCAGCCGCCGCCGGGCACGCTGTACGCGGCCCGTGCCCAGGCCGAGATCGACGCCGCAGGCACCATGGCCGGCGGCAGCAAGTAACCCGCCGAAAGCGGGTTTCTGCTTTCTGTAGAGTCGACTGTCAGTCGACTACGCGCGGAGCGCGGGGGGCGTGCCCGGCAAAGGACCGTCGGCGAAGGGCAGTCGACTGACAGTCGACTCTACCCAGGGCCGCTCCGTTATCATCCCTGCATGACGTCTGCTGCCCATCCGCGCCCGATCCGGCCATTGCCGGACATCCTGATCAACCAGATCGCCGCTGGCGAAGTGGTCGAGCGTCCTGCGTCCGTGGTCAAGGAACTGGTCGAGAACGCGATCGATGCCGGCGCCAGCCGCGTCGACATCGATCTTGAAGAAGGCGGCGTGCGCCTGATCCGCATCCGTGACAACGGCAGCGGCATCGCGCCGGAGCAGTTGCCACTGGCGGTATCGCGCCATGCCACCAGCAAGATCGCCGATCTCGACGACCTCGAATCGGTGGCCACGCTCGGGTTCCGTGGTGAAGCGCTGCCGTCGATCGCCTCGGTCAGCCGCTTCACCCTGGCCTCGCGCCGCGCGCACGACGAGCATGGTTCCGCGCTGCAGATCGAAGGCGGCAAGATCGGCGAAGTCACTCCGCGTGCGCATGCGCCGGGTACCACCGTGGAAGTGCGCGAACTGTTCTACAACGTGCCGGCGCGGCGCAAGTTCCTGCGCGCCGAGCGCACCGAACTGGGCCATATCGAAGAGTGGCTGCGTTCGCTGGCGCTGGCGCGGCCGGATGTCGAACTGCGTGTGTCGCACAACGGCAAGGCCTCGCGGCGCTACAAGCCGGGCGACCTGTATTCCGATGCGCGATTGGCCGAAACGCTGGGCGAAGATTTCGCCAACCAGGCCGTGCGCGTGGACCACAGCGGTGCCGGCCTGCGCCTGCATGGCTGGATCGCGCAGCCGCATTATTCGCGTGCCAGTGCCGACCAGCAGTACCTGTACGTCAACGGCCGTTCGGTGCGCGATCGCAGCGTCGCCCACGCGGTGAAGATGGCCTACGGCGACGTGCTGTACCACGGTCGCCAACCGGCCTATGTGCTGTTCCTGGAACTGGACCCGACCCGGGTCGACGTCAACGTGCATCCGGCCAAGCACGAGGTGCGCTTCCGTGATTCGCGGCTGGTCCATGATTTCGTCTACCGCACGCTGAAGGACGCGCTGGCCGACACCCGTGCCGGCATGTCGGCGCAGGAGATCGGCGCCGGTCCTGCCCATCCGGTGGATGCGGCCGCGACACCGATGGCGTCCAGCGCCGGCGCTTTTGGATTCGGGCTGGTGCGCGGTGCTGCGCCGGGTTCCGGCTCAGGTGGCGGGGGGGGATTCTCAGGCTGGCGACCGCAGCAGCCGCTCGGCCTGCAGGTGGCCGACGCCCCGGCCGCCTATGCCGCGTTGTATGCCGCACCGTCCGGTGCCGAACGCGGGGCGACGCTGCCGCCGATGCCGAGCGAGAATGGACTGCCGGTGACCAGCGCCGATGCGGGCGTGCCGCCGTTGGGTTATGCGATCGCGCAGCTGCACGGCATCTACATCCTGGCCGAAAATGCCGAAGGCCTGATCGTGGTCGACATGCACGCCGCGCACGAGCGCATTGGCTACGAACGCCTGAAGAATGCGCATGATGGCATCGGCCTGCAGTCGCAACCGCTGCTGGTGCCGATCACGCTTGCCGTCGGCGAGCGCGAGGCCGACACCGCCGAAAGCGAAGCCGGAACGCTGGCCGCACTCGGCTTCGAAGTGACCCGTGCCGGCCCGGGATCGCTGCATGTGCGCAGCATCCCGGCGCTGCTGGCGCATGCCGAACCGGAAGGGCTGCTGCGCGACGTGCTGACCGACCTGCGCGAACACGGCCAGAGCCGGCGCGTGGCGAGTGCGCGCGACGAACTGCTGTCGACCATGGCGTGCCATGGCGCAGTGCGTGCCAACCGGCGCCTGACCGTTCCGGAGATGAACGCGCTGTTGCGCGACATGGAAATCACCGAGCGGTCCGGCCAGTGCAACCATGGCCGGCCGACCTGGGCCCGTTTTTCACTGGCGGAGATCGACCGCTGGTTCCTGCGCGGACGTTGAGGGGAGCATCGATGCGTTATCGGGGAATGGGCGGCCTGCTGGCCGCCATGGTGTTGGCTGCCTGCAGCCCGGCGACACCGCCGGCGCCGACGGTCACTGAAGATCCGGCCTTTGCCGCTGCGCAGCAGCAATGGCGCGTGGCGCGCTACCAGGACCTGACCCGTCCCGATGGCTGGACGGCGCTGGTCGGCCTGCACTGGCTGCAGAACAAGTCGCACTTCGTCGGCAGCGGCGCCACCAATGGCATCCGCCTGGCGGTCGGTCCGGGCAAGCTGGGCCTGCTGCGTCGCGAGGGCACCCAGTGGTGGTTCACGCCGGAGGCCGGTGTCGAGGTCAGCCATGAGGGCCAGCCGGTACGCGGCCGTATCCGCGTCGACACCGACAAGGATGCGCGGCCGACCCTGTTGTCTTTCGATGCCGGCAAGGGCCAGCTCAGCATCATTCGCCGCGGGCCGCGCGATGCACTGCGGGTCAAGCACGCCGATGCGGCGGCGCGCCGCGATTTCGCTGGCCTGGAGTACTGGCCGGGTGGCCCCGACTGGCAGGTGCAGGCACGCTTCATCGCGCACCCGCCAGGCAAGACGCTGCCGATCGTCGATATCACCGGCCTCACCACCGAGATGCCCAATGCGGGCGCGGTCGAGTTCCAGCGCGACGGCCGCAACTGGCGTCTGGAAGCGATCGGTGGCCCCGGGCAGCCGCTGTTCCTGATCTTCGCCGACCGCACCAGTGGCCGCGGCAGCTATCCGGCCGGCCGCTACCTGGACACCGATGCACCCGCTGCCGACGGCACGGTGCGCATCGATTTCAACCATGCCTACAACCCGCCGTGTGCGTTCACCGCCTACGCGACCTGTCCGCTGGCGCCACCGGAAAACCGGCTGGACCTGCGCGTGGAAGCAGGCGAGAAGGCCTACCACCTGCCTGAAGGAGAAGGCTGAAATGCCGATCAGAGACCTGTTCCGTGCCGCTACCCTGCTGCTGGCCTGCGCGGTCGCACCGCTGGTTGCGGCGCGCAATGCGCCTGCCGCCGAGCCGGCCGCTGCCGCGACCGCCGCTGCCAAGCCACCGGTGCCGCTGCTGTGGAAAGTGACCGGTCCAGGCGATTCGCGCCTCTATCTGCTCGGTTCGTTCCACCTGCTGAAACCGCAGGACTATCCGCTGTCGCCGGATGTCGAACAGGCCTTCGAGGCCTCGCAGCGCATCGTGTTCGAGCTCTCGCCGGAGGACATGCAGTCGCCGCAGCTGGCCAGCCGCATGGTGCAGGCGGCGGTCCGCACCGATGGCAGCGAACTCAAGCGCGACCTGGATGCGGCCACCTGGCAGAAGCTGCAGGCGTTCGCGGCGCAGAACGCGCTGCCGCTGGCGCAGATGCAGGGCATGAAGCCCTGGTTCGTCGGCCTGAGCATTTCGATCGGGCAGATGCAGAAGCTGGGCCTGGACCCGGCGCTGGGCCTGGATCGGCATTTCATGGAGCGCGCGCAGAAGACCGGCCGCAAGACGGCCGGCCTGGAAGACATCGATACGCAGATCGGCATGCTCGATGGCATGACGGTGCAGGAGCAGCGGCAGATGTTGTCCGAGGCGCTCGATCAGGCGGGCAAGGGCGATGAGCAGGCGCGCCTGTTGCACGATGCCTGGCGCCGGGGGGATGAGCGCCTGTTGTGGACCAAGATGGCGGCGGAAATGCGCCAGCAGTATCCGCAGCTTTACCAGCGCATCAACACCGGCCGCAATGACGCGTGGGTGCCGAAGCTGCTGCCGTACCTGCAGGCCGGGCAGGGCGGAACGCTGGTGGTGGTCGGCACGCTGCACCTGCTCGGCAACGATGGCGTGGTCGAGAAGCTGAAGGCCAAGGGCTACAAGGTCGAGCGCGTGTGCACGGGGTGCAGGGCCAAGCGCTGACGCATCGCGGGCGCCATGCAATGAAAAACGGCGCGTCCAGGGCGCGCCGTTTTCGTATCCACTGCGGTGATGGCTCAGCGCCGGGTCTTGCCGCCGGTGCTGCTTCCCGGTTCGTTGGGCTTGTTGCCGGTACCAGAACCCGTGCCGGTACCCGTGCCGGTGCCGCCCGGGCGCGGGCCACCGAAGCCGGTGCCCATGCTGCGCTGGAATTCCTGCCACAGCTCCAGGTTGCGCTCGGTCAGCTGGTTCATCATCGCCCACGGGGTCTGGCCCAGCAGGTTGCCCATCTGCTGGCGGAACTGCTGCTGCTGGTCGAGGAAGACCTGCATGCTGCGCTCCAGGTAATTGCCCATGAAGCCCTGCAGGGAATCGCCGTAGAAGCGGATCAGCTGGCTCAGCAGCTGGGTGGACAGCATCGGCTCGCCGTCCTGTTCCTGGTCGGCGATGATCTGCAGCAGGACCGATCGAGTGAGGTCGTCGCCGCTCTTGGCGTCGCGGACTTCGAAGTCTTCACCGTCCAGGATCAGCTGGCGCACGTCCTCGATGGTGATGTAGCTGGAGATCTCGGTGTCGTAGAGACGGCGGTTCGGATACTTCTTGATGATGCGGGTCGCAGCCATGAAGCGGTACTCGTCACAGTAGACGCGCAGCATGGCGCAGTGCAGCAGCCGTTGCAACCGCCTCAGCCCCCGCCAGGCTTGGCTTTCGGCGGCGATCATGTTGCGCAGCAAGGGTTTGCGTGCTGCGCAGCATGACTCTTGGCAGGGGCCGGCGGCGTTCGCCGTGACGGCCCGCTGCGCGGCTTACCAGCCCATGTGGTGGCCGCCGTTGATATCCAGGTTGCTGCCGGTAATCCACGCGGCCTCGTCGGCCACCAGGAAGGACACGCCGTAGGCGATTTCCTCCGGCTTGCCGAGACGCCCGGTGGGGATGTCGGCGATGATCTTGGCGCGCACGTCCTCCGGCACCGCCATGACCATATCGGTCGCCACGTAACCGGGCGAAATGGTGTTGACGGTGATGCCGAAGCCCGCGTTCTCGCGGGCCAACGAGATGGTGAAGCCATGCATGCCGGCCTTGGCGGCGGCGTAGTTGGCCTGGCCGTACTGGCCCTTCAGGCCGTTGATCGAGCTGATCTGGATGACCCGGCCCCAGCCGCGGCGGCGCATGCCCTCGATGACCGGGCGGGTGACGTTGAACACCGAATTGAGATTGGTGTTGATCACATCGTGCCACTGGTCCACGCGCATGCGATGGAAGGTGGTGTCACGGGTGATGCCGGCGTTGTTGACCAGGATCTCGACCGGGCCCAGCTCGGCCTCGACCGCGCGCACCAGCGCTTCGGCACTGTCGGGGTCGGAGACATCACCGGGGAAGATCGATACCGCATAGCCGCGTTCGGACATTGCCTGCTGCCACGCGCGCGCCTTGGCTTCGTCGCGGTAATTGGTGGCGACCCGGTGGCCCTGGTCGGCCAGGCGTTGGCAGATGGCGGTACCGATGCCGCCGGTTCCGCCGGTGACCAGTGCGACGCGAGATGTCATGGAATGCTGTCCGGGTGTCAGGTGGGGGAAGGGGGATTCTGCAACATCGGCGCGGAAAGTGCGCCGGGCGGCAGCAGGATGTCGGTGCGCGGCAGGCGCGCCGGGTCGAAGGCCCGTTGCGCGGAGGCCAGCAGGGCATCCAGATCGTGTGCCTGCTCCAGCGCCGCAGAGGCCTGGCCGAGCAGCTGCCAGAGCTGACGCAGCACCGGCAGCGGGCGCGCAGTGTCCACCGGCAGCGCCGCCAGCGACTTGGACAGTTTGTGGCCCGGCGCATCCAGCAGCAGCGGCAGGTGCCAGTAGCGCGGCACCGCGAGCCCCAGTGCCTGCTGCAGCAGGATCTGCCGCGCGGTGGAGTCGAGCAGGTCGGCGCCGCGCACCACTTCGGTCACACCCTGCGCGGCATCATCGACCACCACCGCCAGCTGGTAGGCCCAGCAGCCATCTGCACGGCGCAGCACGAAGTCGCCGACCTCGGCATGCACGTCCTGCCGCTGCGGGCCGCGCAGTCCGTCGTCGAACTGGACCACGCTGCCAGCCGGCACACGGAAGCGGACGGCGGGGTCCGGTCGTGTCTGCCGCGCGACGCAGCGATGATGGATGCCGCCACTGGCGGCCAGTTCGCTGCGGCTGCAGTGGCAGACGAAGGCCAGGTCACTGGCCAGCAACACATCCAGTGCGGCCTGGTAGGCCCCGCCGCGCGTGCTCTGCCAGAGGATTGGACCATCGTGGACCAGGCCGAACGCGGCCAGTGCCTGCAGTTGCGAATCCGCTGCACCGGGTACGGTGCGGGGCGGATCAACGTCTTCGATGCGCAGCCGCCACAGGCCGCCGTGATGGCGGGCGAGCAACCAGCTGCCGAACGCGGCGAGCAGGGAACCGGGGTGGAGCAGGCCGGTCGGCGAGGGCGCGAAGCGGCCACAGGGAATGGGGGAGGTCATGCTGGCTGAATCGTCGGTCAGGTTGGCGCTTGAATTCAAGCTGACCACACCGCAAATTGACCGGTATCGACCCCTTCCGAGCCGGATTTTCCCATGTTTACCCGCATTGCCCTGTTCCTGGCGACCAACTTCGCGGTCCTGATCCTCGCCAGCATCGTGATGTCGCTGCTCGGGGTCAATCCAAGCCAGATGAGTGGCCTGCTGGTGATGGCCGCGATCTTCGGCTTCGGTGGCTCCTTCATCTCGCTGCTGCTGTCCAAGTGGATGGCCAAGCGTTCCACCGGCGCGGTGGTGATCACCGAGCCGCGCAACCAGACCGAACGCTGGCTGCTGGCCACCGTCGAACGCCAGGCCAAGGCCGCCGGCATCGGCATGCCGGAAGTGGCGGTGTATGAAGGCCCGGAAATCAATGCCTTCGCCACCGGTGCCAACCGCAACAACGCGCTGGTGGCGGTGTCCACCGGCCTGCTGCACAACATGAGCGAAGACGAGGCCGAAGCCGTGCTGGGCCACGAGATCGCCCACGTCGCCAACGGTGACATGATCACCATGGCGCTGCTGCAGGGCGTGCTGAACACCTTCGTGATCGTGCTGGCCCGCGTGGTCGGCGGCATCATCGACAGCGCACTGTCGGGCAACCGCGAAGGCGGCGGCCGTGGCTTCGCCTACTACATTATCGTGTTCGTGCTGGAGATGGTGTTCGGCCTGTTCGCCACCATGATCTCGATGTGGTTCTCGCGCCACCGTGAGTTCCGTGCCGACGCGGGTGGTGCCTCGCTGGCCGGTCGCCAGAAGATGATCGCCGCGCTGGAGCGCCTGCAGCTCAACCACGGCCAGAGCACGCTGCCGACCCAGATTGCCGCGTTCGGTATTGCTGGTTCGACGGCGAAGAAGCTGTTCATGAGCCACCCGCCGCTGGAAGAGCGCATTGCCGCGCTGCGGGCGTCGACGGTGGCGTAAGCCTCGGTACTTTCACGGTAGTGCAGGAACGCCTGGCCTCGCGCCGGGCGTTGTTGTTTGCGCGCCGGCGAGAGTCATTTCCGCGACCGCGGAGGGGTGTCACTTTCTTTGCTCGTGCAAAGAAAGTAACCAAAGAAACACGCCGCCGGCCGCGAGCCGGTGCTGCGCACCGGTACCCTGCGCTCCTCGGCCCGTCGAGGGACGGTGCGGGAACTCGCTGCGCTCAGACACCCGCACCTCTTCGCCCTCGCCGGACCTGCGGTGCTCGGCTCGCTCAAGGCGGACCCAAGGTCAAATGCCACAGCTGCACCCAGTAGGTCCACGCCATGCGTGGATGCTGTTGCCGTTGATCTTCCAGTCCGCCTTGAGCGAGCCGAGCATCGCAGGGGAATCAGGGGCGAAGAGGCGCCGGTGTTTGAGCGCAGCGAGTTCGGCGCCGTCCCCTGATTCACCGAGAAGCGCAGGGAACCGTCGCGTAGCGACGGCTCGCGGCCGGCGGAGCGTTTCTTTGGTTACTTTCTTGATGGCGCACATCCATGTGCGCCACCCTACGGGCCGGCTGCGCCGTTCCGCGCTGCTCCTGCGGCGCGGTGCACGCGCAAAGAAAGTGACACCCCTCCGCGGTCGCGGAAACGAATCTCCCAGCGCACAAACGAAAACGGCACCTCGCAGGTGCCGTCTCCATGAACCGCGACTATGCGCAGATCAGAACTTCGCGTCGAACTCGGCGGCGTAGCCGGTGTTCACCAGCACCTTCTGCAGCGACTCGGCCACCTTCAGGTTGCCGGCCACGATCTGGTGGGTCTCCGGGCCGCGGTTGTCCATGCGGCCCAGGGTCGCGCCCTTGAAGTCGCAGACCTTGCCGCCCGCTTCGCGGACCAGCAGCAGGCCGGCGGCGATGTCCCATGCCTTCACGCCGGCCTCGAAGTAGGCGTCGGCACGGCCGCAGGCCACGTAGGCCAGGTCGAGCGCGGCCGAACCGGTGCGGCGGATGTCCTCGCCGTGCACCAGCAGGGCGTCGACCGCCTTCAGCTGGGCACTGGCGCGGGCGCGTTCGCGCGGGGCGAAGCCGGTGTGGATCATGGTGCCGTCCAGGTCCTTGCGGTCGGCCACGCGGATGCGGCGGTCGTTCAGCACGGCACCGGCGCCGCGGCTGGCGGTGAACAGCTCATTGCGCAGCGGGTCGAAGATGACCGCATCGGTCGGTTCGCCGTTCTCGACCAGCGCGATCGACACGCAGTAGTGCGGCACGCCGCGCAGGTAGTTGCTGGTGCCATCGAGCGGGTCGATGACCCACATCTGGCGACGTTCGCCCTGCACGCCGCCTTCTTCGCCGAAGATGCCGTATTCGGGGTAGGCGCGCTTGAGTTCCTTGACGATGACCTTTTCCGCGTCCGCATCCACTTCGCTGGCGTAGTCCATCCGGCCCTTCTGCACGACGTTCAGTGCCTCGAGCTTGTTGATGTTGCGCAACAGGACGTTGCCGGCGAGGCGGGCGGCCTTGACCATGACGGTGACGGCGGGTTTCTGCATGGCGTGGGCTCCCGGAAAGGCAGAAGAGAAGGACTGGCGGGGGAAAAGAGCAGGTCCGGCGCAGTGGCCGGCCGCACAGTTTACCATTGGTCATCGTCCAGCTCGACCTTTTCCCTGTTCATGTCCCAGTTTCCTGCCGCCACCCGCCTCCGATTCGTCCTGGTCGGTACCCAGCACCCCGGCAACATGGGCGCTGCCGCCCGCGCCCTGAAGACCATGGGCCTGGCCCGCCTGGTGCTGGTCGCCCCCGAAAAGCCGCTGGACGAGGAGGCCTTCCGCCGCTCGGCCGGTGCCGAAGATGTACTGGGGGGCGCCCCGGTGGTGGCCACCCTGGCCGAGGCCGTGGCCGACTGCCGGCTGGTGCTGGGCTGCACCGCCCGGGCCCGACGCGTCCAGCTGGAGGAGTACCTTCCGGCCGACGCCGCTGCGCGTGCAGTGGCCAAGGCGGGCGAGGGCGCCGAAGTGGCGCTGGTGTTCGGCCGCGAGCGCACCGGCCTGACCAACGAGGAACTGCAGCTCTGCCACGCCGCGGTGCACATCCCGTCCGATCCGGAGTTCAGCTCGCTCAACCTGGCCGCGGCCGTGCAGGTGCTGGCCTATGAAACGCGGATGCAACTGCTGGGCGCGCAGCCGGCTGCCGACGCTGAGCCGGGCTTCCGCGAGCAGGCGGCCAGCCACGAGCAGATGGAGAGCTTCTTCGCCCAGCTCGGCGATACCCTGGACGAGATCGATTTCCACAAGGGTCGCGCCCCGGAATCGGCAATGCGCAAGCTGCGCCGCCTGTTCCTGCGCAGCGAGCCGAGCGAGCAGGAAGTACGCCTGCTGCGCGGCATCCTCGCCGACACCCAGCGCATGGCACGACTGGCGCAGGCAGGCAGCAAGGACAGCTGACGACGTTCTCATTTTTTCGGGTAGTCTGTCCGGATACTCAGGGGGGATGAAGCCTGTGTCGGGTCTGCGAAGGGCAATGCAGGGGGGACTGCTGAGCCTGGCCATGGTCCTGCTGGCGGGGACGGTGCGTGCAGCACCGGACCCGGTGCTGGTGCTGGGCCGGATCAGCGATGATCCCAAGGCCCATTACGAGCAGCTGCAGCCCCTGCTGGATTATGTGGTGGCCCGCATGCACGACGTCGGCATCAGGGAGGGGAGGATCCTGATGGCGCGCGATCCGCAGCAGATGGCCAGCTATCTGCGGCGGGGGCGGGTCGACTGGGTCACGGAAACGGCGGGCACGGCGGTGGCGCTCGGCCAGCGCAGCGGCGCAAGGCCCTTGCTGCTGACCGAACGCAATGGTGTGCGCCAGTACCAGACGGTGTTCTTCGTGCGCAACGACAGCCCGATCCAGCGCATGCAGGACCTGCCTGGGCATCGCCTGGCGCTGCAGAACACAGCGTCTACCAGCGCCTACCTGGTACCGGTGATGACGCTGCTGCAGGAGGGGTTGACGCCGCAGATCCTGGCCGGCGACTGGGACATGCCGGGACGGGACAGCGTGGGGTATGTGTTCGCGCGCAGCGAGTTGAACATCGCGACGTTCGTGCACAAGGGGGTGGTCGACGTGGGGGCGGTGAGCAGCGTGGACTGGAACGACGAGCGGCGGGTGCCGGCCGCGTTCCGGCGCGATTTCCGTGAGCTGCTGCGCACCGAACCGTACCCGCGAGCGGTGGAGATGGTCCGCGCCGACCTTGACCCGCGCGTGCGCGATCGCCTGCAGGAGGTCCTGCTGCAGGCGGCCAGCGACCCGCGGGCGCAGGGGGCGTTGCATCGGTTTTTTGGCACTTCCGGTTTCCACCGTGTCGATGCGCATGCGCAGCAGCGGTTGGATGAATTGAAACAAGGATTGACGCGCGTGCGGATGGAAGTGGAATGAAGTGGCTCGGCTCTGGAATGCAGGCCCGGTTCCTGCTGGCGATGGGCGGAGCAATGCTCGTGGTGATCGCGATCCTGGCGGTGCTGCTGGGGCGCCAGACGGCAATGCAGAGCGAGGTGCGCAGCCTCAGCGGCGGCGTCATCCACGAACTGTTCGATCGCAGCGTGCGCAGCCGCGGCGAGGCGATGGCGCGCGAGTTGTCCGACTCGCTGGCCAATCCGTTGTACTACCGCGACCTGGACCAGGTCGGCGCACTGGTGCGCGGTACCGCGCGGCAGCCGGTGGTGCGCTATGTCCTGGTGTTCGACCAACGCGGGCGATTGGTGCATGACGGCTCGATCGAGGTCGCCGGCTTCGGCCAGCAGATGACCGACCCGCTGGCGCCCAAGGCCGCTGCCGCGCAGGCACTGGTGGTGCAGGAATCGCCCAAGGTGCTCGACAACACGATGCCGATCACGATCGGCAACCAGCGCATCGGCGGTGTCCGCGTCGGCATGGCGCTGGACGAGGTGCAGCAGCGCGAGCAGGCCGCCAATGCGACCCTGGGCGAACGCCTGCAGCAGGCCGGCAGCCGCCATCTGGGCTGGCTGCTGCTGATGCTGGGCCTGCTGGTGGTGATCGGCGTGGTGGTGATCCTGTACGTGCAGCGGACCCTGGTCGCGCCGATCCGCGATCTGGCCGTGGCCGCCCGCCGCATCGAGGCCGGCGACTACCAGACGCCGTTGGCGGAGAACACCCGCGATGACGAAGTAGGCGAACTGGTGCGTGGCTTTGCCCGCATGCGCGATGCGATCGCCCGCCATGACCGTGAAGTGCGGCACATGGCCTACACCGACGCGCTGACCGGATTGACCAATCGACTGGCCTTCCGCGAGGCACTTGACCATCGGTTGATGGCTGCGCGCGCGGCCAACCACCGGCTTGGGCTGCTGTTCGCCGACATCGATGATTTCAAACGGGTCAACGACACCCTCGGTCACGAAGCCGGCGACGAAGCATTGCTGCAGTTCGCGCAGCGCATCGGCCGTGCGGTGACCGAAGCCGGTGGCGACGAGGCCCTGCTGGCGCGCTTTGGTGGCGACGAATTCGTGATCCTGGTCGGTGACGGTGACGTCGCTGCCAACGCCCGGCTGCTGGCCGAAGTGCTGGTGCGCGAACTGGGCAAGCCGCTGGTGGTGCAGGGCCGGGAACTGTTCCTGGGCACGTCCATCGGCGTGACCCTGTTCCCGGACGATGCGGCCGACGCCACCACGCTGCTGAAGAACGGCGACATCGCCATGTACCAGGCGAAGATGGCCGGCAAGAACTGCTACCGCTACTACAGCCGGGCGATGGACCATGCGGTCGAGCGCCGCGTGCACATGGAGCAGGAGCTGCGCGGGGCCTGGGAGCGCGGCGAACTGCGCCTGGCCTACCAGCCGATCTTCCGCATGCGCGACCGCCGCATGGTCGGCGTCGAAGTGCTGTTGCGCTGGCAGCATCCGACCCTGGGCACGATCCCGCCGTCGGTGTTCATCGAGGTGGCCGAGCAGAGCGGGCTGATCGAGATCATCGGCCCGAAGGTGTTGCGCGCGGCCTGCATGGAGGCTGCGCAGTGGCCACGCGGGGTGGCCGGAGACGACCTGTTCGTGTCGGTCAACGTGTCGCCGCGGCAGCTGCGGGGCGGCGAACTGCCGGCGCTGGTCGCACAGTGCCTGCATGAGTCCGGGCTGCCGGCGTCGCGCCTGCACCTGGAGCTGACCGAGACCGCGGTGATCGGCGATGAAATGGTCGCCGCACAGCTGCTGGACAAGCTGCACCGGACCGGCGTGAAGGTCTGGCTGGATGATTTCGGCACCGGCTTCTCCGGGCTCAGCCATCTGCGCCAGGTGCCGGTGGACGGGGTGAAGATCGACAAGAGCTTCGTGGCCGACATGCAGCGTGATCCCGACGACCTGGCACTGACCACGGCGATCATCGCCATGGCCCACGCACTGGGCATCACCGTGGTTGCCGAGGGCATCGAGCAGCAGGCGCAGTTCGAGCTGCTGGCCCAGCGTGGCTGCGACCTCGGCCAGGGCTACTGGCTGAGCCACCCGGTGACCGCCACCGAAGTGGTGCGGATGATCGAATCGGGTCTCTGACCGATTGACGTTGTGCTGGGGTCAGATCCCTTTTCCACGGGAAAAGGGATCTGACCCCGGTAGTGCTCTTACACCGGGCGCTTGCTCGGATCGCCAGGCAGTTCGCGCACCAGCTTCGGGATCAGGTAGCCGGACAGGCGTGCGGTGAGGCCGGCAATCAGTGCCTTGGCCTGGGTGTCGTCCACTTCGAAGTGGGCCACGCCTTCCACTTTGTCCAGCTGGTGCAGGTAATACGGCAGCACGCCGGCGGCGAAGCTGCGCTCGCTCAGATCCTGCAGGGCCTGCACGCTGTCGTTGACCCCGCGCAGCAGCACCGCCTGGTTCAGCAGCTGCGCACCGGTACCGCGCAGGCGTGCCATCGCCGCGTCCACGCTGGCATCGAATTCATTGGCATGGTTGGCGTGGACCACGATCGCCAGCGGCCACGGCAGGCTGCCCAGCCAGCCCAGCAGTTCCTCGTCCACGCGTTCGGGCAGCACGATCGGCAGGCGGCTGTGGATGCGCAGGCGCCGGATGTGCGGGATTGCGCGCAGTGCGTCGGTCAGTTCGACCAGCTTGTGCGTGGCCAGCGACAACGGGTCGCCGCCGGACAGGATCACCTCGTCGATGTCCGGATCGGCCGCGATGGCGGCCACGGCCTCCTGCCAGCCACCCTTGGCGGCGTTCTCCGCGCCGTAGTCGAAATGGCGTCGGAAGCAGTAGCGGCAATTGATCGCGCAGCTGCCGGTGGCGACCAGCAGGGCGCGGCCGCGGTATTTCTGGATGACCCCGGTGGCCTTCCTGGCCGCACCATCCCCCACCGCATCGAAGCTGAACCCGGGCGCCGGGCGCATTTCCTCGTCGATCGGCAGCACCTGGCGCAGCAGCGGGTCGGCGGCGTCGCCCGTGCGCATGCGGGCCACGAAGCCCTCGGGCACGCGCAGCGCGAACTGGGCGATGGCCGCCTCCGAGACGCCCAGCGCGGCCGCGTCCAGCTGCAGCCGGGCCAGCAGGGCGTGCGGGTCGCGCAGTGCCTGGCGCCAGAGCTGCTGCCAGCGCGCGGGCGCGCCTGGCGACTGAGGCCGGGGGAAGGCGGAAAGCTGCATGGAGAGGGGGCCTGCGGTTATCATGGGGGCAGAAAAACAGTCGCCCACCGGCATCCGGTGGGCTTTCCATTCTAACGGCTCGCCGCACCCGCGGCGTTTTTGCCACTCAGGAGTTTACGCATGGCCAGCTACGGCATGAACGACGTCAAGAACGGGATGAAGATCCTGGTCAACAACCAACCGGCTGTCATCATCGACACCGAATACGTCAAGCCGGGCAAGGGCCAGGCCTTCACCCGCGTGAAGTACCGCCTGATCAAGGACGGCCGTACCCAGGAAGTGACCATGAAGTCGACCGACTCACTGGATGCAGCCGACGTCGTCGATACCGACATGAACTTCATGTACAGCGACGGCGAGTACTGGCACTTCATGGACCCGGAATCCTTCGAGCAGGTCCAGGCCACCAAGGCCGGCATGGGCGGCGCCGAGAAGTGGCTGAAGGGCGAAGAGTCCTGCGTGGTGACCCTGTGGAACGGCGAGCCGATCTTCGTGCAGCCGCCGAACTTCGTCGAACTGAAGATCACCGAAACCGATCCGGGCGTCCGTGGCGACACCTCGGGCGGCGGCGGCAAGCCGGCCACCCTGGAAACCGGCGCCGTGGTCCGCGTGCCGCTGTTCGTCAACCAGGACGAAATCATCAAGGTTGATACCCGTTCGGGCGAATACTCCGCACGCGTCAAGTAATCCGGCGCAGCCGGATTACGGTAGGGCCGGCCGCTGGCCGGGTACCCGCCATCGCATTCGCGCTGGCGCTCCCCTGATCTGCTTCGGCAGATCAGGGGCCCCGCTTCACGAGTCTCCAGACCCCGCCGCTTCGCGGCAGCCCCTGACCCAGGGGCGTGTCCCCCAGAAGTATCTCGCCGCCCCCCAGCCAGTGAGCCCGCATGAGCGATAGCCCGCACCTCCCCGAAGCCTGCGACCTGCTCATCGAAGCCGGTTATGTCGTTCCGATCGAGCCGCATGCGGTGGTGCTGGAAGACCATGCCGTTGCCGTGCGTGGCAGCGAAATCGTGGCCATCCTGCCGCGCGCCGAGGCCCGTGCGCGCTTCCGCGCCGCCCAGGTGGTCAGCCGCCCCGAGGCCGCGCTGATGCCGGGCCTGGTCAACGCGCACACCCACAACCCGATGACCCTGCTGCGCGGCGTCGCCGACGACCTGCCGCTGATGACCTGGCTGCAGCAGCACATCTGGCCGGTGGAAGCGGCGGTGATCGGCCCCGAGTTCGTCGCCGACGGCACCACGCTGGCCATCGCCGAGATGCTGCGTGGCGGCACCACCTGCGCCAACGAGAACTACTTCTTCGGTGACGTGCAGGCCGCGGTCTACAAGAAGCACGGTTTCCGCGCGCTGGTCGGCGCGGTGATCATCGATTTCCCCACCGCCTGGGCCAAGACCGACGACGAGTACTTCGCCAAGGCCGGTGAACTGCATGACCAGTGGCGCACCGATCCGCTGATCGGCACCGCGTTCGCGCCGCATGCGCCTTACACCGTCAACGACGCCAATTTCGAGCGGGTGCGGATGCTGTCCGACCAGCTCGACATGCAGGTGCACCTGCACACCCACGAGACTGCGCAGGAGATCACCGATTCGATCAAGCTGCACGGCCAGCGCCCGCTGGCGCGGCTGGATCAGCTTGGCCTGGTCAACGACCGCCTGATCGCGGTGCACATGACCCAGCTGACCGACGCGGAAATCCACCTGTGTGCCGAGCGTGGCGTCAGCGTGGTGCACTGCCCGGAATCGAACCTGAAGCTGGCCTCCGGTTTCTGCCCGGCCTGCGCCCTGCAGCGCGCCGGCGTGAACCTGGCGATCGGCACCGATGGCTGCGCCAGCAACAACGACCTGGACATGTTCAGCGAGAACCGCACCGCGGCGATCCTGGCCAAGGCCGTGGCCGACGATGCCACCGCGCTGGATGCGGCCACCACGCTGCGTGCGTCCACGCTGGGCGGTGCGCGCGCGCTGGGCTTCGGTGACCGCATCGGCTCGATCGAAGTCGGCAAGCAGGCCGACCTGGTCTGCGTCGACCTGTCCGCACTGGAAACCCAGCCGCTGCACAACGTGCTGTCACAGCTGGTGTACGCCACCGGCCGCCAGCAGGTCAGCGATGTCTGGATCGCCGGCAAGCCCAAGCTGGTGCAGCGCGAGCTGGTCGGCATGGACCTGCCGGGCATCATCGCCAACGCGCGCCAGTGGCGCGAGCGCATCCGTCATATCCGCGCCTGAACCCCGGCGCCGCAAGGACTCCCTCATGACTGCCCCCCACGCTTCCTCCAATTTCGATCAGGCCGAGCTGGACAAGTTCGCCGCGCTGGCCAACCGCTGGTGGGACGCTGACGGCCCGCAGAAGCCGCTGCATGCGCTGAACCCGGTGCGGCTGAAGTACGTGGCCGACCGCGTGCCGCTGCGCGGTGCGCGCGTGCTCGACATCGGTTGCGGTGGTGGCCTGCTGAGCGAGGCATTGGCGCAGGCCGGTGCCGACGTCACCGCCATCGACCTGGCCCCGGAACTTGTCAAGGTCGCGCGCCTGCATGCGCTGGAAAGCGGCGCCACGGTCGATTACCGCGTGCAGGCCGCCGAGGACCTGGCCGCCGAGCAGCCGGGCAGCTTCGACGTGGTCACCTGCATGGAAATGCTTGAGCACGTGCCCGACCCGGGCGCGATCATCGAGGCCTGCAAGCGCCTGCTGAAGCCGGGTGGCCATCTGTTCCTGTCGACCATCAACCGCACCGCGGCGGCTTTCGCAGTGGCCATCGTCGGTGCCGAGTACGTGGCACGGCTGCTGCCAAAGGGCACCCACCACTACCAGGAATTCATCAAGCCGGCCGAGCTGGCGCGCTGGCTGCGCGAGGCCGACATGCAGCTGGTGGATGTCAGTGGCATGGCTTACGAGCCGTGGCGCAACCACGCCCGCCTGAGCAGCCGCACCGACATCAACTACCTCGCCTACGCGGTCAAGCCGGCATGACCACGGCCGGCTTCCCGCGCGCGGTGCTGTTCGACCTGGATGGCACGCTGCTGGACAGTGCGCCGGACTTCGTCGCCACCTGCAATGCGATGCTGGCCGAGCGTGGCCGTGCGCCGATCGATCCGGCGATGTTGCGCCCGGTGGTGTCGAAGGGTTCGCGGGCGATGGTGTCGGCGGCCTTCCCGGAACTGGATGCCGTCGCGCGCGACGCGCTGATCCCGGAGTTCCTGCAGCGCTACGAAGCGCTGATCGGCCAGCATGCGGTGCTGTTCGATGGCGTGGCCGGCATGCTGGCGGCACTGGATGAGGCCGGTACGGTGTGGGGCATCGTCACCAACAAGCCGGAGTACCTGGCGCGCTTGATCCTGCCGCAGTACGGCTGGCAGCAGCGCTGCGCGGTGCTGGTCGGCGGTGACACGCTGGCCGAACGCAAGCCGCATCCGCTGCCCCTGTTGCACGCCGCGCAGGCCATCGGCATCGCCGCCGAAGACTGCGTGTACGTGGGCGACGACGAGCGCGACATCCTCGCCGCACGTGCCGCCGCCATGCCCTCGGTGGCTGCGCTGTGGGGCTATCGCCTGCACAGTGACGACCCGTTGGCCTGGCAGGCCGACGTGCTGGTCGAGAACGCCGGACTTCTGCAACTGGCCAGCCTCTGGCCGACCCGGCCGGCAGCCCCGGCCCAGCCGTAAGGAATGACGTAGTGAGCAGTACCGCGCTGGACAGTTTCCTCGACAAGTGGCGCAGCCGCTGGCCGGAATGGTCGGTGGCCGCCCCGTTCGTGGCCGAATCGCAACGCGAGCTCGCGGTCGCGTGGTTCGCGCTGCTGCAGGAATTCGACGACATGCTCAACGCCAGCGGCGATCCGTTACCGGCCGACGCCAAGCTGGCCTGGTGGGGCGAGGAACTGCGCAGCTGGGCTGCGCATCGTTCGCGCCACCCGCTGGGCCGCCTGCTGGAGCCGGCGCGTGCACCGTGGGCGCAGCTGGCCGAGGCGCTGCCGGATCTGGTTGAAGCGCGCACGGTCGCGCTGGATGCGGCCGCCGCCGAACGCGCGCTTGCCAACTACTCCGACGCAGTGGCGGCGGTGGAAGCGGCGTTGTTCAACGACAAGCCGCGTACCGGCGCCAGTCGTGCGGTGCAGCTGCAGACCCTGGCCCAGCGTCTGCAGGATGCCGGCGTGGCGGGCGTACCGCGCAGCCTGCTGGATGAGGACGCCGGCACCGCCGCGCAGCGTTGGGCCCAGTATCTGCTGAAGGGCTGGGGCACCCGTGTGCCGGGCCCGCGTCCGCGCCGCGTGTGGTCGAGCCTGGCGCGCGCGCGCGTGGCCGCGCAGGCTGCGGGCAAGCCGATCGAGGCCACCCCGGTACGCACGCTGCTGCGTGTGTGGTGGGCCGCGCGCGGTTGATCGATCGCCACTGGTAGTGCCGGCCGCTGGCCGGCAGCTCCGGCGCTGCAGAATTCATGCAATTGCCGGCCAGCGGCCGGCACTACCGCTACTTCCGTTCCAGCACCAGCAGCGGGTCGATACGGGTATCGAACCAGTTCATGCCCCAGTGCAGGTGCGGGCCGGTGGCACGGCCGGTGGCGCCGACGGCGGCGATCACCTGGCCCTGTTCGACGCGGTCTCCGACCTTCACGTCGATGCGCGAGAGATGCAGGAAGTTGGAGCTGACCCCGAAGCCGTGATCGAGCAGCAGCGTGCCACCGGTCAGGTACAGGTCCGGACCGGCGAAGGTGACGATGCCGGCGGCCGGCGCCTTCACCGGCGTGCCGGTGGGCACCGCGATGTCCATGCCGGAATGGCCCGCACCGGGCTGCCCGTTGTACACGCGCGCATTGCCGAAGCGGCCGCTGATGCGGCCCTGCACCGGCCAGATGAAGGTCTGGGTGAAGTCGGTGCGGTCGTCATCGCGGGCACGCGCGGCAGTCACCTGCGCCTGCTCGCGCTTGATCCGCTCGGCAATCGCCGGCGGTGGGTTGACCGTCTTCGGCGGCACGCCGTTGACCCGTTCGGTCGGCCAGTCGCGTGGCGTCACCGCGATGGTCGCGGTTTCGCTGCCGCCATCGGGGCGCTGCACCTGTACCCGCAACGGGCCCTTCTCGTCGCGGCCGATGCCGAACACCACGCTGCCATAGCCGCTCACCCGCAGCTGGCGGCCGGCGTACTGCACGCGGCTGCCGGCGGGCACCTTGCCGATCACCAGCGCGCCCTGCGACGCGCTGGCCGGAAACACCACGCGGCTGTCGATCAGGCTGCCGATGCCATCCTGTGCCTGCGCCGAGGGGGCGGAAAACAGAGGCGCGGCCAGCAGCAGCGCCCCGATCATCAGTGCCGGACGCATCAGCGGTCGTAGGTCATGCGCTGGCCGGCGGGCTCGCCCACCAGCTTGCTGCCGTCCCACACCTGCTGGCCGTTGACCCAGGTGGAGGCGATGCGCGAACGGAAGGTGGTGCCTTCGAACGGCGACCAGCCGCACTTGGACAGCACGTCCTCGCGCTTGACGGTGAACGGCACGTCCTCGACCAGCACCAGGTCGGCGAAGTAGCCCTCGCGCAGGAAGCCGCGCTCCTCGACATCGAACAGCTGCGCCGGGGCGTGGGCGAACTTCTGCACCACCTGCTCGCGGGTCAGCTTGCCTTCGTGCACGCGTTCCAGCGCGGCCACCAGCGCGTACTGCACCAGCGGCAGGCCCGACGGCGCCTGTGCGTAGGGCTTCTGTTTCTCTTCCCAGGTGTGCGGGGCGTGGTCGGTGGCCAGCACGTCCAGCACGTCATCGGCCAGCGCGGCGGTAATCGCCTCGCGGTCGGACACTTCCTTGATCGCCGGGTTGCATTTGATCAGGTTGCCCTTGGTCGCATAGTCCGGGCGCGCGAAGTGCAGGAAGTGCACGCAGGTTTCGGCGGTGATCTGCTTGCGGCTGCCATCGGCGCGGATCAGCGGGCCCTTCTCGAACAGCGCCAGCTCGTCGGCGGTGGAGATGTGCAGCACGTGCAGGCGGGTGCCGTGCTTGCGTGCCAGCGACATCGCCAGCCGGGTCGACTTGATGCAGGCTTCGCGCGAGCGGATGTCCGGGTGCATGTCCGGGGTCAGTGCGTCGCCGTACTTTTCCTGGAAGGCCTTCAGGTTGGCATCGATCATCGGCGTGTCTTCGCAGTGCGTGATGATCGGGGTCGGGCATTCGCGGAAGATCGCGTCCAGCGTTTCCGGGTTGTCCACCAGCATGTTGCCGGTCGAAGCGCCCATGAACACCTTCACGCCGGGCGCCTTCTTCGGGTCCAGCGCGCGGATCGCTTCCAGGTTGTCATTGCTGGCGCCGTGGTAGAAGCCATAGTTGGCCCACGCGCGGCCGCGCGCCAGTTCGTACTTGGCTTCCAGGATGGTCGAATCCAGGGTCGGCGGGTTGGTGTTGGGCATGTCCATGAAGCTGGTCAGGCCACCGGCCACGGCCGCTGCCGATTCGCTGGCGATGTCGCCCTTGTGGGTCAGGCCTGGTTCGCGGAAGTGCACCTGGTCGTCGATCATGCCGGGCAGCAGCCAGCGCCCGGCCGCATCCACCACCTGCTCGCCGTCGCGCGGGGCCAGGCCACTGCCGATCTGCGCGATGCGGCCGTTCTCGATGCGCAGGTCGCCGTCGAAGGTGCGGCCTTCGTTGACCATGCGGGCATTGGTGATGAGGGTGGAGGACATGTCAGTGTTTTCCTGTGCAACGGCAAGAGGGGGCGTTGGGGGACTCGGGCACGGGGTCGAAGCCGCCGGGATGGAACGGATGGCAGCGTCCCAGGCGGCGCGCAGCCAGCCAGCTGCCGCGCAGCGGACCATGCAGGGAGATGGCGTCCATCGCGTATTCAGAACAACTGGGCACGAAACGGCAGCGTGGCCCCAGCAGGGGGCTGATGAAGCGCTTGTAGAAGCGCAGCAGGGCAATGAGCAGGCGCGAGATCACCCAGTCATCTTATGCCAGTTGGCATGAAGGCCGCATTTGTGCAGGATGGGCCGTTGGTCGCATGTCGCCGATGGCCTGCGACCGGTACCAGCACCTTCGGGTGCTGGCCAGGTTCCGTACCGCGCAAAGCGGTCCGTGTTCGTCGGACCGCCCTTTGGCTGGCTTGGCTCCAGGACTGAATGGAGCAGGGCCGCTGAGGTTGCTGCTGCGGGTCGGGTAGGCTATAAAGGCCCGCTTTCCCGGGCCCCGGGGAATCCAAGGAAGAGCGTTTCGTGGCTGCTAAAAAAACTGCAAAGAAGGCCGCAACGGCCGCCAAGAAAACCGCCAAGCCTGTTGTGAAGAAGTTGGCGGCAAAGCCCGTTGCCAAGAAGCCGGCCAGCAAGCCGGTGACCAAGGCAGCGTCCTCGCAACCGGCGGCCAGGAAGGCCACCGCAAAGAAAACGCCGGTCAAGGCAACCAAGCCGGTGGCGAAGAAAGCTGCCGCGCCCGCCAAGGCCAAGCCTGCCGCCGCCAGCAAGAAGGCGCCGGTGGTGAAGAAGGCTGCCAGCAAGGCCGCGCCGGTCAAGAAGGCCGCCGCCAAGCCGGTAGCGAAGAAGGCAGCAGCCAAGCCGGCGCCGAAGGCGGTGGTGAAGAAGGCTGCGGCCAAGCCGGTCGCCAAGCCTGCCGCGAAGAAGGTGGCTGCAGCTAAACCGGCGGCCACGCCTGCCGCTGTAAAGAAGGTCACCAAGAATGTTGCTGCGCCGGCCGTCAAGCCGAGCCCGGCCCCAGTAGTGAAGTCCGCACCGAAGCCGGCTGCCAAGCCGGCCCCGGCCAAGCCTGTCCCGGCCAAGACCGTGGCAGTGGCAGCAGCCCAACCGGCCCCCAAGCCGGCCCCGGCCGCCGCACCTGCTGCATCGAAGGCCCCGCAATCCAAGAATCCCGTGCCCGTTTCGAAATCGCCTGCCAAAACCGCCGTGAAATCCGATTCCGCCCCGAAGACCGTGTCGCGCCCTGTCGGCAAGGTTGCCGTGGCCGTCGCCGCCCGCTCGGCTGCACCGGCCCCGCGCAGCAAGTACAAGGTGGTCGAGTACAAGACCGACGAGGCCACTGGCCGCCCGATCCTGCCGGCTGGCTACAAGCCGTCCTCGGAAGAGGAATACATGAGCCCGCTGCAGCAGGAATATTTCCGCCAGCGCCTGCAGAACTGGCGTGCGGACCTGGTGGAAGAGTCCAAGCAGACCATCGAGAACCTGCGCGAGGAAGTGCGTGACATCGGCGATGAAGCCGAGCGCGCGACCCGCGAGACTGAGAACTCGCTGGAACTGCGTACCCGCGACCGCTACCGCAAGCTGATCGGCAAGATCGACAGCACCCTGAAGCGCCTGGAAGCCGGCGACTATGGCTACTGCGTGGATACCGGTGAAGAGATCGGCCTGGAGCGCCTGGAAGCGCGCCTGACCGCCGAGCGCACCATCGACGCCCAGGAGCGTTGGGAGCACCTGCAGAAGCAGCAGGGCGACTGATTCCCGGTCGTTGTCTGGTCATGCAGAAAACCCGGCCTCGGCCGGGTTTTTTGTTGAACTTCCTGGCTTTTGTAGAGTCGAGCCATGCTCGACTGGCGCCTCTGAAAAGCAGTCGAGCATGGCTCGACTCTGCAGAACAGCTATTGCAGGTCGCGAAGATTCAACTTCCGCAGCGTCGGGTTCTTCCACGCCGTGATCCCGGCCACGCTCAGTACCGCGAACCCACCCAGCACCACCGCCGGCACCAGGCCCAGCAGCCGGGCCATCGTGCCGGCGTAGAACGCGCCCAGTTCGTTGGACGAACTGATGAAGATGCCGTTGATCGACGACACCCGTCCGCGCATCTCCTCCGGCGTGGCCAGCTGCAGGATGGTCGAGCGGATCACCACCGACACGCCGTCGAACGCCCCGTAGAACAGCAGGATCAGCGCCGACAGCCAGAAGTGCTGCGACAGCCCGAAGCCGATCACGCACAGGCCGAAGCCGGCCACCGCAAACAGCAGTACGCGGCCGGCATTGCGGTGCAGCGGGTGACGGGCCAGCCACAGGCCCACGCACACCGAACCCAGCGCCGGCATCGCGCGCAGGATGCCCAGCCCTTCCGGGCCGTGGTGCAGGATTTCGTGCAGGAATGCCGGCAGCATCGCCACCACGCCACCCAGCAGCACCGAGAACATGTCCAGCGCCATCGCGCCGACCATGATCCGGTTGCCCACCACGAAGCGCGCGCCTTCGGCGATGCTCCTGAAGATCGGCGCGGCCGGGCCGGTATGCACCGGTTCTTCCACCTCCAGTGTGGCCAGGCACCCCATCGCCACCAGCGCGAAGACCGTGGCCACCGCATAGGACAGGCCCTTGCCCCCGAAGCCGACCAGCACGCCACCCAGTGCCGGACCGGCCACCATGCCGGCCTGGAACACCACGGCACCGAGGCCGGCGCCACGCGCGAACTGGTCGCGGGCCAGCACGCGGGCAAACAAGGCGTTGTAGATCGGCGACAGGAAGGCGCGCACCATGCCGGTCAGTGCGATGGCCGCATAGATCGGCCACACGCCCTCAAAGGGCAGCCAGCCCTTGGCCACGCTGGTCAGCACCAGCGCGGTGGCGATCAGCCCGGAGCAGGCGACCATGCCCAGCCGGCGCCGCGGCAGATGGTCGACCAGGTAACCGGCGAACGGAGCCACGCAGAAGAACGGCAGTACCTCGGCCAGGCCGACCAGGCCCAGCGAGAACGGATTGCGGGTGACTTCGTAGATATGCCAGCCGACGGTGACCGCGACCACCTGGTAGGACAGCATCGCGAAGATGCGGTATGCCAGCAGCCTGGCGAAACCGGGCCGGGACAGCAGCCCCAGCGCGGTGTCTTCGGCCGTGGCAGGTTCGCTCACGACGGATCGCGCTGCAGCTGGGCCTGCGCGGTCTCGCGGATGAAGGCCAGCATCGCCGCCACGCCGTTGCTGCGGGTGGGCGAGAGGTGGCGGGCCAGGCCGATGTCCTGGATGTAGCTCGGTTCGGTGTCCAGGATCTCCTGGGCCGAGCGCCCGGAATACACGCGCAGGGCCAGGAAGATCAGGCCGGAGACGATGGCCGAGTCACTGATGGCGTGGAAGCGCAGCGACTGCGCGTTGCCTTCCGGCACGATCCAGACCATCGACTGGCAGCCGAGCAGGCGGTGCTCCTCGGTCTTCCATTCCTCCGGGAAGGCCGGCAGCTTGCGGCCGAGGTCGATCAGGTACTGGTAGCGCTCGGACCAGTCGCCGAAGAAGCCGAATTCCTCGGCGATGGCGGTCTGGGCCTCGGCGGCGGTGGGTTCAAGCGGGAACGGGGAGTCGGTCACAGCAGTCTCTACAGTGGGGGCGTGGCCGGCGGGCCGGCCACGGGGCAGGGCAGGTCAGCCGCGCTTGCGCGACCAGCGCACGCCCTGCGGGGTGTCTTCGAGCACGATGCCTTCGGCGGCCAGCTGGTCGCGGATGGCATCGGAGCGGGCGAAGTCGCGCGCCTGCTTGGCCGCGGCGCGCTCGTCGATCAGGCCCTGGATGCGCGCGTCGTCGCCGTCATTGCCGGCGGCAGTGCCGAACCACTGCGCCGGATCGGCCTGCAGCAGGCCCAGCGCCAGCCCCGCGCCGAGCAGTTCGCCCTTCAGGCGCGCCTGTTCGGCCGGATCGGTGGCGCGGCGCGCGTCGGCCGCGATGCGGGCCACTTCGGCCAGCGCCTGGGGGGTGTTCAGGTCGTCATCCAGGGTGGCCTCGACCGTGGCCGGGATCACCGCGCTGGCCTCGATCGACGCCAGCTCGCGCAGGGTGCCGTACAGGCGGTCCAGGGTGCGCACCGACTGCTCGATCAGGCCGTCGGACCAGTCCAGCGGCTGCCGGTAGTGGGCCGAGAGCAGGGCCAGGCGCAGCGCCTCCGGCGGGTGCTGGCGCACCAGGTCGTGCACGCGCTCGATGTTGCCCAGCGATTTGCTCATCTTGGCGCCACCGAAGTTGAGCATGCCGTTGTGCAGCCAGAAGCGGGCGAAGATCTTGCCACCATGGGCGCACTCGCTCTGTGCGATCTCGTTCTCGTGATGCGGGAACTGCAGGTCGACGCCGCCGGCGTGGATGTCGATGGTCTCGCCCAGGTGCGCGGCGGCCATCGCCGAGCACTCGATGTGCCAGCCCGGGCGCCCGCGGCCCCACGGCGATTCCCAGCCGGGCAGGTCGTCGCTGGACGGCTTCCACAGCACGAAGTCGCCGGGGTCGCGTTTGTACGGGGCCACGTCGACGCGGGCACCGGCCAGCATCTCTTCCGGGTCACGGCGCGAGAGCTTGCCGTAGCCGTCGAAGCTGGCCACCGCGAACAGGACGTGGCCCTCTGCGGCGTAGGCATGGCCGCTGGCGATCAGCTGCTCGATCATGGTGATGATCTGCGGCATGTGCGCGGTCACTTCCGGCTCGATGTCCGGAGGCACCACACCCAGCGCGGCCATGTCTTCACGGTAGGCGGCGGCGAAGCGGTCGGTGATGGTGCTGATCGGCACCCCCTGTTCGCGCGCGGCGGTGTTGATCTTGTCGTCGACGTCGGTGATGTTGCGGGCGTAGCGCAGTGCGCCGAAACGCCGCCGCAGCAGGTCGGCCAGCACCCCGAACACCACCGGGCCACGGGCGTTGCCGATGTGCACGTAGTTGTAGACCGTCGGGCCGCACACATACAGGGTCGGACAGGCCGGATCGAGCGGGGTGAACGGTTCGAGCTGGCGAGTCAGGTTGTTGTGCAGGCGCAGGGTCATGGGGCTGTGGCTGGGGGACAAGCCTGCGATTTTAGAACGTGTCGGCCCCTTTGGGGGCACTGGCTGCCACCGCTGGGCGCGGGTTCTCCCAAGGTGGGGTGGGCAGGAGCGGCGTGGACGGGTAATGTTCAGCCCCTTGCGCTCGTCACTGCCTACACTATTGCCGTGTCCTTGCTCCCATCGCCAATGAAATCCACCGCGTTGCTGACCCTGGCCTGCCTGTCGGCGCTGCCCGCCGTGGTGCTGGCGCAGGAGGCCGAGCCCCGCAACCGGGTGGTGATCGTGGAGAACGTGAAGTTCGACTATGCCCAGGTGCTGAACGTCGAGCCGGTGTTCCAGACCCTGCGCGCGACCCGCACCGAGGAGCACTGCGAGCCGGTCTCGACCCGGACCCTGGCCCCGGTCAACGTGACCGGCGAGGAGCCGGTCGAGGACAAGGGCCGGATCAGCCGCTTCTGGGACTCGGTGCGCTCGATGTTCAAGCGCAGCGATGACGAGGCGTCCGAAGAGGTTGCCACCGAGACGCCGGCCCCGGCGCCCGCCAATAATGGCCCGATGCTGACCCGCGACTGCCGCATCGTGCCGGTGGGGCGTGAGTTCCGTCGGCCCATCGCCTACGACGTGGACTACGTCTACAAGGGCACCAAGTACCGCTCGCGGCTGCCGGAAGACCCCGGCAACCGGCTCAAGATCCGGGTGTCGATCACCCCGTGGGTCGGCCCCGAGCAGGGTGCCGCCGGCAATCCCTGATTCTGCGACCCCGGCCCCTTGCGCCGGCCCCGGCCGCATGCAAAGATGGTTGACCATGAAGCTCACCGACTTCCAGCACGACAGCAGCGCAGCCAGACAGGCGTCGGGCATGACCTCGCGTGCGCGTCGACCGGAACCCCACATCCTCGCTGGGTAACCGGAGCTTTTTGCTGTTCGTCCGAAAAAAACCCAGCCGCCCGGCTGGGTTTTTTCGTTTCTGCGTTCTGAAAGCTGCAACTGCAACCTTTTCGTTCCACCTTTGGTTCCTGCTTTTCCCTTCCACCGCGTCGAACCCGGCGCCGCCACGCAAGGAAAGATGATGTCCCCCAAGCACTTCCTGAACACCCAGGACTGGAGCCGCAGCGAGCTCGACGCGCTGCTGACCCAGGCCGCGCTGTTCAAGCGCAACAAGCTCGGCGACCAGCTCAAGGGCAAGTCGATCGCGCTGGTGTTCTTCAACCCGTCCATGCGCACCCGCACCAGCTTCGAACTGGGCGCGTTCCAGCTTGGTGCCCATGCGGTGGTGCTGCAGCCGGGCAAGGATGCGTGGCCGATCGAGTTCAACCTCGGCACGGTGATGGACGGCGATACGGAAGAGCACATCGCGGAAGTGGCCAAGGTGCTGGGCCGTTACTGCGACATCATCGCCGTGCGTGCGTTCCCGAAGTTCCAGGACTGGGCCTACGACCGCCAGGACATCGTCCTCAACAGCTTCGCCAGGTACTCGCCGGTGCCGGTCATCAACATGGAGACCATCACCCACCCGTGCCAGGAGCTGGCCCACATCATGGCCCTGCAGGAGCACTTCGGCACCCAGGACCTGCGTGGCAAGAAGTACGTGCTGACCTGGACCTACCACCCCAAGCCGCTGAACACCGCCGTGGCCAACTCGGCGCTGACCATTGCCACCCGCATGGGCATGGACGTGACCCTGCTGTGCCCGACCGCGGACTACATCCTCGACGAGCGCTACATGGGCTGGGCCGAGCAGAACGTGGCCGAGAGCGGTGGTTCGCTGAAGATCAGCCATGACATCGACAGCGCCTATGCAGGTGCCGACGTGGTCTACGCCAAGAGCTGGGGCGCGCTGCCGTTCTTCGGCAACTGGGAACCGGAAAAGCCGATCCGCGACCAGTTCAAGCACTTCATCGTCGACGAGCGGAAGATGGCGCTGACCAACAACGGTGTGTTCAGCCACTGCCTGCCGCTGCGCCGCAACGTGAAGGCCACCGACGCGGTGATGGATTCGCCGCAGTGCATCGCCATCAACGAAGCCGAGAACCGCCTGCATGTGCAGAAGGCGATCATGGCCGCGGTTGCCGGGCGCTAAGAAGCATCAGTCGAGCACGGCTCGACTCTACATAGACGAAGTCGAGCATGGCTCGACGACACACACGAACAGGACATACCCCCCATGAGCAACAAAGACGTCGTCCTCGCCTTCTCCGGCGGCCTCGATACCAGCTTCTGCGTGCCGTACCTGCAGGAGCGCGGCTATAACGTGCACACCGTGTTCGCCGACACCGGCGGCGTGGATGATGAGGAACGCGATTTCATCGAGAAGCGCGCCGCCGAGCTGGGCGTGACCAGCCATGTCACCGTCAACGGTGGCCCGGCCATCTGGGAAGGCTTCGTCAAGCCGTTCGTGTGGGCCGGCGAAGGCTACCAGGGCCAGTACCCGCTGCTGGTCTCGGACCGTTACCTGATCGTCGATGCCGCGCTGAAGCGTGCCGCCGAGCTGGGCACCAACATCATCGCCCATGGCTGCACCGGCATGGGCAATGACCAGGTCCGCTTCGACCTGGCGGTGAAGGCGCTGGGCGACTACCAGATCATCGCGCCGATCCGCGAGATCCAGAAGGAACACACCCAGACCCGCGCCTACGAGCAGAAGTACCTGGAAGAGCGTGGCTTCGGCGTGCGCGCCAAGCAGCAGGCCTACACCATCAACGAGAACCTGCTGGGCGTGACCATGTCCGGTGGCGAGATCGACCGTTGGGAAGCCCCGGGTGAAGGCGCGCGTGGCTGGTGCTCGCCGCGCAGCGAGTGGCCGGAACAGGCGCTGGCCGTGACCCTGAAATTCGTCGAAGGTGAAGCGGTTGAACTGAACGGCAAGGCGCTGCCGGGCGACCAGATCCTGGCCCAGCTCAACAAGCTGTTCGCCCCGTACGGCGTCGGCCGTGGCGTCTACACCGGCGACACCGTGATCGGCCTGAAGGGCCGCATCGTGTTCGAGGCGCCGGGCCTGGTTTCGCTGCTGGCCGCACACCGCGCGCTGGAAGATGCCGTGCTGACCAAGCAGCAGAACCGCTTCAAGCCGGACGTGGCGCGCAAGTGGGTGGAGCTGGTGTACGAAGGCTTCTACCACGACCCGCTGAAGACCGACATCGAAGCCTTCCTGAAGTCCTCGCAGGCCAAGGTCAACGGTGAAGTGGTGCTGGAAACCCGTGGCGGCCGCGTCGACGCGGTGGCGGTGAAGTCGCCGCACCTGCTCAACACCAAGGGTGCCACCTATGCGCAGTCGGCGGACTGGGGCGTGGAAGAGGCCGAAGGCTTCATCAAGCTGTTCGGCATGAGTTCCACTGTCTATGCGCAGGTCAATCGCGGTTGACCTGTGACGGTAGTGCCGGCCGTTGGCCGGCATTCACCACCGACATCGTTGCCGGCCAGCGGCCGGCACTACCAGGATTGTTGATTCATGCTTGAACAGACGCTCGATCACCTGCAGGCCCTGGTGTCCTTCGACACCCGCAACCCGCCGCGTGCGATCACCACCGGTGGCATCTTCGATTACCTGCGCGCGAACCTGCCCGGGTTCAACGTGGAAGTGATCGACCACGGCGCGGGCGCGGTCAGCCTGTACGCCGTGCGCGGGACGCCGAAGTACCTGTTCAACGTGCACCTGGACACTGTGCCGGACTCGCCGCACTGGAGTGCCGACCCGCATGTGATGCGCCGGCTGGACGACCGCGTGGTCGGCCTGGGCGTGTGTGACATCAAGGGTGCTGCTGCTGCGCTGGTGGCGGCAGCCAATGCCAGCGATGGCGATGCCGCGTTCCTGTTCTCCAGTGACGAGGAAGCCAACGATCCGCGCTGCATCGCTGCGTTCCTGGCCCGTGGCCTGCCCTATGAAGCGGTGCTCGTGGCCGAGCCGACCATGAGCGAGGCGGTGCTGGCGCACCGTGGCATCAGCTCGGTGCTGATGCAGTTCGCCGGCCGTGCCGGCCACGCGTCCGGCAAGCAGGACGCGGCGGCCAGCGCGCTGCACCAGTCCATGCGCTGGGGCAACCGCGCGCTGGACCATGTGGAATCGCTGGCCTCGGCCCGCTTCGGCGGCCTCACCGGCCTGCGCTTCAACATCGGCCGTGTCGAGGGCGGGATCAAGGCCAACATGATTGCGCCAGCCGCGGAAGTGCGGTTCGGTTTCCGTCCGCTGCCGTCGATGGACATCGACGCGCTGCTGGCGACCTTTGCCGGGTTCGCCGAACCGGAGGCTGCCGTGTTCACCGAAACCTTCCGTGGCCCCAGCCTGCCGGCCGGTGACATCGCCGAGGCCGAGAACCGTCGCCTGCTGGCGCGCGACGTGGCCGATGCGCTGGAGCTGCCGATCGGCAACGCGGTGGACTTCTGGACCGAGGCCTCGCTGTTCTCTGCCGGCGGCTACACCACCCTGGTCTTTGGCCCGGGCGACATCGCCCAGGCCCACACCGCCGATGAGTTCGTGACGCTGGAGCAGCTGCAGCGCTACACCGACGCCGTGCATCGCATCATCGCCGCCGGCGCCTGATTCTTCCCTTTCCGACGAAACCGAAATGTCTCCTGCCCTCCAGCCTCACCGCCAGACCCGCCAGACCATCGTGCGCCTGCTTTCCAGCATGGCCAGCGCGAAGGAGATCAGCCAGTACCTCAAGCGCTTTTCGCAGCTGGATGCCAAGCGCTTCGCCGTGGTCAAGGTCGGCGGCGCGGTGCTGCGCGATGATCTCGACGCGCTGACCTCCTCGCTGTCGTTCCTGCAGGAAGTCGGGCTGACCCCGATCGTGCTGCACGGCGCCGGCCCGCAGCTGGATGCCGAGCTGTCTGCCGCCGGCATCGAAAAGCAGACCGTCAACGGGCTGCGCGTGACCTCGCCGGAGGCGCTGGCGATCGTGCGCCGGGTGTTCCAGCAGTCCAACCTGCGCCTGGTCGAAGCCCTTCAGCAGAACGGCGCGCGCGCTACTTCGATCACCGGTGGCGTGTTCGAGGCCGAATACCTGGACGTGGACACCTACGGCCTGGTCGGCGAGGTGAAGAAGGTCAACCTGGCACCGATCGAGGCCAGCCTGCGCGCCGGCTCGATTCCGGTCATCACCAGCCTGGGCGAGACCGCCGGTGGCCAGATCCTCAACGTCAATGCCGATTTCGCCGCCAACGAGCTGGTACAGGAGCTGCAGCCGTACAAGATCATCTTCCTGACCGGTACCGGTGGCCTGCTGGACGAGGCCGGCAACGTGATCGATTCGATCAACCTTTCCACCGAATACGACCACCTGATCGCGCAGCCGTGGATCCACGGTGGCATGAAGGTGAAGATCGAACAGATCAAGGATCTGCTCGATCGCCTGCCGCTGGAATCGTCGGTGTCGATCACCCGTCCGGCCGACCTGGCCAAGGAACTGTTCACCCACAAGGGCTCGGGCACGCTGGTGCGCAAGGGCGAGAAGGTGCTGCGCGCCACCGCATGGGAGCAACTGGACCTGCCGCGCCTGAAGCAGCTGATCGAATCCAGCTTCGGCCGCACCTTGGTGCCGGACTATTTCGAGAAGACCAGGCTGCTGCGCGCCTACGTCAGCGAGAACTACCGTACTGCGGTGATCCTCACCGATGAAGCCGAAGGCGTGTACCTGGACAAGTTCGCCGTGCTGGACGATGCGCAGGGCGAAGGCCTGGGCCGCGCGGTCTGGAACGTGATGCTGGAAGAAACGCCGCAGCTGTTCTGGCGCTCGCGCCACGGCAATCCGATCAACCACTTCTACTACGCTGAGTCCGACGGCTGCTACAAGCAGGATCACTGGAAGGTGTTCTGGTTCGGCGCCGACGGCATCGACCGCATCAAGACCTATGTCGATCACTGCGCCCAGCGCACTCCGAGCCTGCAGGGCTGAGCGATGAGCAACCCGGCCGCCTGGAACACCGTCCCCACACTGCGCGGGCAGCACGTGCTGCTGCAGCCGCTGCAGCTTGAACATGTCCCCGGCCTGCGTGCCGCGCTGGAAGGCAGCGGCCTGGACCAGCTCTGGTATACCCAGGTGCCGTCGCCGGAGCAGGCCGAGGCCTATGTGCAGGCCGCGCTGCAGGCGCAGGCCGAAGGCAAGGGGCTGCCGTTCGTGATCCGCGATGCTGCCGGTGACATCATCGGCAGCACCCGTTTCTACGACATGGACGCCAGCGTGCCCAAGCTCAGTCTCGGCTACACCTGGTACACGCCGCGCGCACAGCGCACCGGTGCCAATACCGAAGCCAAGCTGTTGCTGCTGCAGCATGCCTTCGAAGTGCTGGGCTGCATCAGCGTAGTGCTGGAAACCAGCTGGTTCAACGCCACCTCGCGCACCGCCATCGCCCGCCTCGGCGCCAAGCAGGATGGCGTGCTGCGCAACCACAAGCGGCATGCCGATGGCACGCCGCGCGATACCGTCATCTTCTCCATCATCGACGCGGAATGGCAGGGCGTGAAGCGCCACCTGCAGTACCGCCTGGACCGTCACGCATGAACGATTCGACTTTCACCCTGGGCATCGTCGGCGCCCGTGGCCATACCGGCGCCGAGCTGATCAAGCTGGTGGCCGCACACCCGCGCCTGAAGCTGGCCTTCGTGTCCTCGCGCGAGCGCGCCGGGCAGCGCCTGTCCGACCATCACCCGGAGTTCCAGGGCGATCTGCAGTACGAGAACCTGGATGCCGACGCGGTGGCCGCCAAGGGCGTGGACGCGGTGATCCTGGCCCTGCCCAATGGCCTGGCCGCCCCCATCGTGGCAGCGCTGGAAGCGGCCAGGCCGGAAACCGTCATCGTCGATCTCTCGGCCGATTACCGCTTCGACAACAGCTGGTACTACGGTCTGCCGGAGCTGACCCGCAACCGCTACAACGGCCAGAAGCACATCAGCAACCCGGGCTGCTATGCCACCGCGACGCAGCTGGCAGTGCATCCGCTGCTGGACCTGCTGGCTGGCCCGCCGCAGTGCTTCGGTGTCTCGGGTTACTCCGGTGCCGGTACCACGCCGTCGGACAAGAACAACGTCGAGCTGCTGGCCGACAACCTGATGCCGTATGCGCTGACCAACCACGTGCACGAGCGCGAGGTGTCGGTGCAGCTGGGCGTGGCTGTCGAGTTCATGCCGCACGTCGCACCGCATTTCCGTGGCATCACGCTCACCGCCAACCTGTGGCTGAACCGCGTGCAGACCCGCGAGCAGATCGTCGAGCGCTTCCAGCAGGCCTATGCGGGCGAGCCGCTGATCGAGGTGGTGGATGAAGCGCCGTGGGTCAGCCGCATTGCCGGTCGTCATGGCGCCCAGGTCGGTGGCTTCACCCTGGCCCCGGGCGGCAAGCGGGTGGTCGTGGTCGCGACCCTGGACAACCTGCTGAAGGGCGCGGCCACCCAGGCCATGCAGAACCTCAACCTCGCGCTGGGCATCGACGAACTGACGTCGATCCCGCACTGAACACGCATTCCGGAGCCCCCATGGCAGACCTTCTTTGGCAGAAGCCCGGCGTCGCCGTCGACGCACAGATCCAGACCTTCCTCGCCGGCGACGACGTGATCCTCGACCGCGAGTTCTTCCTGCACGACATCGCCGCCAGCGCCGCGCATGCGCAGGGCCTGCAGCACATCGGCATCCTCAGCACCGACGAACTGGCCGGCCTGCTACGCGAACTGGAGGTGCTGGCGCAGGACTTCCGCGACGGCCGTTTCGTGCTGGACACGCAGTACGAAGATGGCCATTCGGCGATCGAAGCGCGGCTGACCGAGCGTCTTGGCGACGCCGGCCGCAAGATCCACACCGGCCGCAGCCGCAATGACCAGATCCTGGTCGCCACCCGCCTGTGGCTGAAGGAGAAGCTGCAACGCGTTGCCCAGCTCAGCGCCGACGTGGCCAAGGTCGCGCTGGACCGTGCGCAGGCCGAAAAGGACTTGCCGATCCCCGGCTACACCCACATCCAGCGTGCCGTGGTGTCCTCGGCCGGCATGTGGTGGGCCGGCTGGGCCGAGGCCTTCATCGACAACGCCATCCGCGCCCGCGACACGCATGCGCTGGTGGATGCCAATCCGCTTGGCACCGCTGCCGGCTACGGCGTGAACCTGCCGCTGGACCGTGAACACACCACTGCCGCGCTCGGCTTTGCGCGCATGCAGATCTCGCCGATCTACGCGCAGCTGTCGCGCGGCAAGTTCGAACTGGCCGCGCTGGAAGCGCTGGGCGGCGCCACGCTGGACCTGCGCCGCATCGCCTGGGACCTGTCGCTGTTCACCAGCGCCGAATTCGGCTTCGTCGCATTGCCGGCGCAGTACACCACCGGTAGTTCGATCATGCCCAACAAGCGCAACCCGGACGTGATCGAGCTGATGCGCGCGACCCACGCCAGCGTCGCCGCCGCGCGGACCGAGATCGAGCAGCTGCTGTCGCTGCCGTCGGGCTATCACCGCGACCTGCAGTCGTCCAAGGGCGCCATCTTCCACGGCTTCGGTCGCGGCCTGTCGGCGCTGGAACTGCTGCCGGCGCTGCTGGCCAACCTGGAATGGCGCGACGACAAGGTTCGCGCGGCGATCGACTCGGGCATGTACGCCACCGATGTGGCGGTGGAAGCGGCGGTGGCCGGCGTGCCGTTCCGCGAAGCCTACAAGGCCGCCGCGGCGGGCGCCGATAGTGCAGGGCAGGGCCGCACGCCGGAAGGCAGCCTGGCCGCACGCGTGTCGCCGGGCTCGGCCGCCGACCTGCGCCTGGATGAGCTGCGCGCGCGCTGGCAGGCGCTGGCCTGATGGCGGGCACCGTCTACCTGGTACTGGCCATGCGCCGGCCCGATTTCAACGCCGCCGCCGTGCAGCCGCACCGTGACTTCCTCGATGCGCTGCAGGCGCAGGGCAAGCTGCAGCTGACCGGCGGCTTCGCCGACGGCAGCGGTGGCGCCTACGTGCTGTGCAACGTCGAGAGCCTGGCGCAGGCGCAGGCCATCGTCGCCACCGATCCGCTGGTGACGATGCAGGCCTCCGAGCTGACCGTGCACGAATGGACTACCCGCTGAGGCCCTGACCGATGACCCTGCACGCCGCCGCAGTTGCCTCGCCGTTCCCGGAACAGGCGTTGCCGCCCTGGCGGCGCGCGGTGCTGAAAGTCGGCAGCAGCCTGCTGGCCGCCGATGGCGGCGGCCTGTCGCCACGCCACGCGCTGGGCCTGGCCCAGTTCGTCTCGGCCAACGTGCTGGCCGGGCGCGAGGTGGTGATCGTGTCTTCCGGTGCGGTTGCGGCGGGGCGCGCGATCCTGCCACGTGCCGATGAGCCCGGCGCCGCAATGGCGGCACGGCAGGCGCTGGCTGCGCTGGGCCAGGCCCAGCTGATCGGCCTCTGGCAGCGCTTCTTCGAACGCCCGGTGGCGCAGGTGCTGTTGACCCACGACGACCTGCGCAATCGCCGTCGCTACCTCAACGCGCGCGCCACGCTCAGCGAGCTGTTGCGGCTGGGTGCGCTGCCAGTGGTCAACGAGAACGACACGGTGTCGGTGGACGAGCTCAAGCTCGGAGACAACGACAACCTGGCCGCCACAGTCGCCGCACTGGTCGATGCCGATGCGCTGTTCATCGCCACCGACATCGATGGCCTGTACAGCGCCGACCCGCGCACGGCCGCCGACGCACAGCCGCTGCACGACGTGCCCGAACTGGATGAGGCCGTGCTGGCCATGGCCGGTGGCGCCGGTTCGCGTGCCGGCACCGGTGGCATGCGCACCAAGCTGGAGGCAGCGGCGAAAGCCGGCCGCCTCGGCATCGAGACCTACCTGTTCAATGGCCGCAGCGGTGACGTGGTGCGCGCACTGGCGCAGGATCGCCTGTATGGCACCCGCATCCACGCCGCGCGCAGCCGCGAGGCGGCCCGCAAGCACTGGTTGAGGCATGCGCCGCTGGCCGAGGGCGCGATCATGATCGATGCTGGTGCGGCACAGGCGATGCGCGAGAAGGGCGCTTCGCTGTTGCCCGGTGGCATTACCGGCGCGGACGGCGGGTTCCGCCGTGGCGACATGGTGCAGGTGTGCTGGGACGCACCGCAGGGGAGGGTCTGCATCGCGCGTGGGGTCAGTCAGTATGCAGCCGATGACGTGCGCCGCATCGCTGGCCGTCATTCGCGTGATATCCAGGCCCTGCTCGGCTACAACTACGGCGGCAGCGTTGTCCATCGTGACGACCTGGTACTGCCATGACCGGATTGAAGGACATCCCGATGAGCGGAATCGAAGCGCAGGCGCGTGCCTGCCGTGACGCGGCCCAGGTGGTCGCCGGCCTGGACAGTGAAGCGCGACGCGCCCTGCTGCTGGCGATGGCCCAGGCACTGGAAGTGAATGCCGGGCTGATCCTGGCCGGCAACGCGCGCGACCTCGCCGCTGCGCGCGAGAAGGGCGTGGGCACTGCCATGCTCGATCGCCTGGCATTGGACCCGCCGCGCCTGTTCGCGATGGCCGAAGCCGTGCGCGAAGTGGCCGGGCTGCCGGACCCGGTCGGCCAGGTGACCCGTGACGACGTGCGCCCGAACGGCATCCGCGTGCAGAAGGTGCGGGTGCCGCTGGGCGTGATCGCGATGATCTACGAGGCACGCCCGAACGTGACCGCCGAAGCCGCCGCCCTGTGCCTGAAGGCCGGTAATGGCGTGATCCTGCGCGGCGGTTCCGAGGCGATCCATTCCAACACCGCCATCGCCCACGCGCTGGCCGGTGCCTTGCAGGCCAACGGCGTACCGGCGGCGGCGGTGACCGTGCTGACCGATCTGCGCCGTGAAGCGATGCTGGAACTGCTGCAGTTGCATGAGCTGATCGACCTGGCCATTCCACGTGGCGGCGAAGGCCTGATCCGCTTCGTTGCCGAGCATGCGCGGGTGCCGGTGATCAAGCACTACAAGGGCGTCTGCCATCTGTTCGTGGACGCCAGTGCCGACCTGGACAAGGCCATCGATCTGCTGGTGGATGGCAAGTGCAGCCGCCCGGCCGCCTGCAATTCACTGGAGACGCTGCTGGTGCACGGCGACGTGGCCGCTGCATTCCTGCCGCGCGTGGCACGGGCGCTGGGCGAGCGCGGTGTGCAACTGCGTGCGGACGAGCGTGCCCAGCCGCAGTTGCCGGGCAGCCGCGCCGCCACCGACGAGGATTACGCCGCCGAGTTCCTCGACCTGGTGCTGGCGGTACGCGTGGTCGACGATCTTGATGCGGCCATTGCCCACATCCGCCGCTATACCTCCGACCACACCGAAGTGATTGCCACCGAAGACAGCGGCAATGCAGAGCGCTTCGTCAACGCGCTGCGCTCGGCGGTGGTGATGGTCAATGCCTCCTCGCGCTTTTCCGACGGCGGCCAGCTCGGCCTGGGCAGCGAGATCGGCATTTCCACCACGCGCCTGCATGCCTATGGCCCGATGGGCCTGGAAGCGCTCACCGTCGAGCGTTTCGTCGTGCGCGGCGAAGGGCAGACGCGCAAGTAGATCCACGCCATGCGTGGATGCTCTTCGCAGTAGACCCCGGTGCCGACCCAGGTTGGCACCCACAAGGCCCAAGCGCCGACCAGGGTCGGCACCTGATGGGCAGCGGGGTTACACCACCTCGCGGCGGATGCCGATCGGCCGTGCATGCTCATCCATGTGCAGCGTGGCGGCCTTGCATCCCATCAGGCGTTCGGACAGGCCGGTGCTGGCGCCCAGATCCGCCGCCACCTCGTTGAGGCTGGCCAGCGGGCGTGGCAGGCGCCGGTCGTGGCCGCGGAAGCGTGCACGGTTGTACTCGGCCCAGCCGATCAGCAGCACGCTGGCGCACAGCAGCATCAGCGGCAACGCCACCAGCACGTACGGATCGAGCTGGTTCTGCCGCTCATACAGCTGCTGCCACGCCAGCTGGCCGCCAATCAGCCACGACAGCAGGGTTACCAGCGGCGCCCACAGGTAGAAGTAGAAGCCCCAGAATGCCAGGGTGACGAAGCCCCAGGCCGTGCGCTGGAAGCGAGGCTGGCGATGCGGCTTGCGGATCGTCCGCGAGTCGAAGCGGTTGGATGGGCGTTGTGCGTTCATCGGATTCCCCGGTCAGGGCTGGTCCAGGTGGCGCGCTTGCGGCGACGGCGCAGCAGCGTCTTCGGCAGCGCCACCAGGGTGGTGGAAAGGCTGATCAGCCAGTACGCCATCGGGTACCAGATGACCCAGAAATAATTGCGTCCAATCTGTGTTTCGTAGCGCCGGTCGATGATCAGGCTGCTGGCGAACTGCAGCAGGCAGACCAGCGCCAGGATCACGCCATGCCATTCCGGCAACAGGCTGACGATGTGCAGCTGCGGGGGCAGCTCGATGAACTTTCCCAATGCCCACAGCAGCACGATGAACAGCATGGTGTAGGCCCACACCACGCTCAGCACATACTCCAGCAGCACCCCCCACATGCGCCGTTCCTTCCAGTGCAGCAGCGACCGCGCATGCCGCAGCATCACTTCCACGCCGCCCTGCGCCCAGCGCAGCCGCTGCCGCCACAGGCCCTTCAGTGTTTCCGGCATCAGGATGAAGCACAGCGCGTTCGGCTCGTAGCGGATGTCCCAGTGCGCGTGTTGCAGGCGCCAGCTGATGTCGATGTCCTCGGTGACCATGTCATCCGACCACCAGCCGACCTGGTGCAGGGCGGTACGACGGAAGCCGGCGATCACCCCGGAGATGGTGAAGATGCGCCCATACACGCGCTGTGCGCGCTTGATCATGCCGATGATCGATGAGAACTCGGCCACCTGCAGGCGGCCGAGCAGGGTCGAACGGTTGCGGATGCGGGGATTGCCGGTCACTGCACCGACCCGGCTGCCACTGGCAAGGTGCCAGACCATCCAGTGCAACGCGTGCTCTTCCAGCATCGCATCGCCGTCGATGCACACCAGGTACTCCGAGCGCGCCGCCAGCGCCCCCATGCGCAGCGCGTTGGCCTTGCCCAGGTTGCGGTCCAGGTGCAGCACGCGCAGCCGTGGATGCCGGGCCGCCAGAGCGTCCAGGCGAATGCCGGTGTCGTCGCTGCTGCCATCGTCGATGGCGATCACCTCATAGTCGGCCGGATAACGCTGTGCAAGCGCCGCGCCGAGCGTGTCGTCCAGGTTCTCCGATTCGTTGTGGCAGGGGATCAGCAGGGTCGCGAACGGAGGATCGACCATCAACGGTGGATCGTTGCGCGCGCGTGAGTGGCGCTCGCGCCGGAAGTAGTAGTACAGCCCACCGGACATCCAGAAGAACGCCATCACCATCGGGTAATAGAAGGCGAACTGGAACAGGATCAGCAGCATGGGATGCATGTCCATGTCACTTCTCCGGGTACGGGAAGTTGCCGGCGGACATCGCCGCACGGGCATCGTGGGTGGAGGGCTGGTCGGCGATGAAGTCGTCCGGGTACCAGGCGAAGTGGTGCACGCCCTGCGCCTGCAGCTGGCGGATCTGCGCGCGCAGGCGCTCGGCGGGAATCGGCTGACCGTTGTTCCAGTCGACGGTCTGCAGCTCGAACAGGGTGTGCTGCAGCTGGGGATCGTGGCTGCGTACGGCGGCCAGCAGCTGGTCCAGCCAGCGCTCCGGGTGCTTGCTGCCCTCCATCCACGGCATTGCCATCAGCGCAGTCTGGTCGTAGGCCTTGTTGAACAGGTCCAGGCGTTGCGCGAACCAGGCTTCGCTCTGCGGGCGCAGTACGGGCTCGGCATACAGGTTGCGCACCGTTGCCAGCTTCGGTCGCCAGCGCTGGGCACTGTCACGCAGGGCCAGGGTGAAGTCGATCAGCGCCAGGGTGCGCGCGCTGCCGTCGTCACCGGAGGACAGTGCGGGCAGTTCGGTGTCGCGCAGGTAACCATCGTCATGGAACAGCAGGCCTTCAAAATACGAATTGACGGCCAGGTCCTCGTAGATGTCGAGCATGATCTGGCGTGCCTTCGGGTTGGTGAAATCCAACCGGTACATGCCATCGGCATCGCCGCTTTGGATTGCCAATGCCTTGCGCTGTACCGGGTCGGGCAGTTCGAAGCCGAGCACCGGCAGCCATGCGTAGACCTTCACCCCGGCGCGCGATTTCAGTTGCCACGCGACGCGGCTGAACAGGTCCGCGCGCATCGGCATGTGGCGGTTGGGGAAGTACAGCGCATCGGCGGTGTTGTTGCCGTCGGGGTCGGCAAACGCCTGCAGGTAGACGTGGGTCGGCGCGATGCGCTTGACCCGCTCGATCAATGCATCGAGATTGCGCGCCTGCTGTGCCGGGTCGGGGTCATACACATCGTCCAGGTCGATCTGCAGCGCGCGGATGCCATCGAGCGCGACGTCGCGGCGCAGTTCGTAGGCCAGGCCCTCCACGGTCGGATTGTCACTGACCAGGAAGCGCGCCAGCCCGTGCAGGTCGCTGGCCACCGGTGTGCTGCGGCCTTCCAGATCGAATGAAACCGGCATGCCCAGCTGCTCGGCGATGTCGTTGCTCAGCTGGTTGTAGGCGGCATACGGCCAGACAATGGCCCGTGGGCGTACGCCCAGGTGCTGCTCGATACGCTGCACGCTGCGCGAGAGGTCGGCACGCAGGCGTTGTTCGTACTGGGCTTCGCTTTCGTAGCTGTGGGTGGCCGGGCTGTAGACGCGGGTCACCACCGCCGGCGTGGAGTTGCCCTGCGGATTGGCGAGCACGCCGTGATGCAGGTCATCGGTGTGGCTGGCCACTTCGATCAGGCCACTGTCATGCATCTGTTTCAGCTGTGCCCAGGTGACGAAGTCGTCACGCCCGAACGGGCGGTAGCCATAGTCGATGGTGCGCCCCGGCGCCATGTCCACGTAGTCGGTGATCACCGCCACCAGCGCCGGATAGCGGTAGGCCTGGAGCAGGGGGAAGGCCTTGTCATAGACACTGCGCAGGCCGTCGTCGAAGGTCAGCAGCACCGGCTTGGGTGGCAGCGTGGCGCGGCCCTGCGAGGCCTCGATCACCTGCGACAGCGAGACCGGGTGGTAACCGTGCGCGCCCAGCCAGTCCAGGTGCGCGGCGAAGTTCTGCGTACTCACCGCATAGGTATCGGCATCGCCCTTGGCGGCCACCTGGTCGCGGATGTCGTGGTAGCTGAGGATCAGCAGACCATTGTCGATCGCATCGAGATGCAGGGCCTGCTGGGCGAAGGCTGGCGATGCAATGGCCAGCAACAGCAGCACGATCAGTCGCAGGATGTGGGCCATGTCAGTCTCCCCAGCGCAGTGCAGCTTCGAAGCCGATATGACGCTCGCGATGGCCGTCGTAGACCGGCCGCGACCAGCGCACGCCGTACTCGAACACGCGTCCGGGCCCCAGCTGCCATTCGTGCATGTAGGACACCGACGGCACCAGCGCACTGCCGAAGCCATCCTGCCAGTAGTCGCCCAGCGAGACCGTCAGCCGGTGCCGGAAATGGCGCTCGTAGTGACGCCACAGCTGCTGGTCGATACGCAGGCCGATCTCGACCATGCGGTCGCGCTTCGGGTTGAAATAGGGCACGTCGTCGCGGCTGCCGCGACTGGCGTACGCGCTTGCCAGTCCATCGACCAGCCAGCGCGGACGCGTCAGCAGCCGTTGTTCGAGGCCAGTACTGACCAGTTCGCGATGGTTGCCATCGTCGTAGCGGAAGCGGCTGGCGCCGAACATCCAGTGGGTCAGCTCGCTTCGACGGTAGTCCACCTGTGCGCTCACGCTGTCGGCAGTGATACCGGCCACGCGGGCCTGCATCGAGGCTTCCGGATCATTGCGAGCGGCTACCAGCCTGGCGTGCCAGTAATCATTGAACTGCCAGCCGACGCCTACGCGCAGGCCGGTGTCGCCGATGTGGTCATTGGCGCGCAGCGCCGCGGCTTCCGCATCCAGCCGGCCGAAGCGGTAGCGCACGCCAGCCCCGAGCCAGAGCGGGTCGATGCGCTGGTCCTGGAAGTCGATCGAGCGGCGGTCGGCGAAGGCGAACAACCGCCAGCGGTCATCCAGCATCGGCGATTCGACTTCAACGCCGTAATGGCGATCGTTGTTGCCCAGTGGCGACGTGCCGCCGCCGCCCGAGCTGCGGCCGATGTCGGTCCATGCCTTCAGCTGCCAGCCGCGATGCGCGCGCCACGCCTGGTCCATGCGCTCGACCGCGGGTTGGGTGGGGTAGCGCGCGATCAGATCGTCGTGCAGCGGCCGTGCCAGGTCATCACGCTGCAGGGCGACGTAGGCTTCTTCCATGCCCAGGCGGGCTTCGATGTCACGTGGGTCCAGCGCATGTGCCATCTGCTGCCGCTGCAGCGCCCGGCGTGGCCAGCCGCGCATCATGTACACGCTGCCCAGCGCACTCTGCAGGCCACCGTTGCCGGGTGCGATGTCGACCATCGATTCCAGGTCGTGCTGTGCGGTGCGCAGATCGCCACTGTAGGCGCGCACCATCGCCAGGTTCAGGTCGGCCTCGTAGCGTGACCAGTTCGGGTACGGTGATTTGCCATTGCTCCAGCGCCATGCCGGCTCCTTGTCGCGCCAGGCCTGCAGCAGGTCGATGGCCTTTTCCTGCTGTTCGCTTTCCAGGTAGGCATAGGCCAGCTCCGAATGCGAGGCGTCGCGGGTCGGGTCGCCGGCCACTGCGGCCTGCAGCACCGGAATGGCTTCCTGCGGGTGCAGGGTACCCATCAGCGAATCACCCACGGCGGGCAGCACGTAGTCGGGCAGGGTGTGGCCTTCGGCCTGCAGCGCGAGTGCTTCCTCGCGCACCTGCGCATGTCGGCCCAGGCGGTTGAGCAGGATCAGCCGGTCCATGCGGATGCGCAGCGGCGCCTGCGCCGGCGGCGTGCCTTCGCCCCCCAGATAGCGCTGCATGCGGGCAAGGGTTGATTCGGCCTCTTCCAGGCGGCTGTCTTCGCTGCTGCTGTAGGCCAGGCTCCAGACCACCAGCTTGGCCAGGTAGTCCCCTTCCAGGCGCTGCTTCTGGGCAGCGTCGAACAGCTGCGGGCGCTGCTGGTAGAGCTCCCAGGCCCGCCAGGCGTTGCCGATGTCGCCCAAGGTCAGTACGCGCAGCTTGAACAGCAGATCGTCGTTGGGCTGCTGCTGGCTGGCGCGTTCGATCGCACCCAGCGCATCCAGCCAGCGGGCCTGGTCGCGGTAGCGGCCGATCTCGGCCAGCGCCGCCTCGCGGTCAGGCGGGGCAGCACTGCTGGCCCAGGCCAGCGCGGTGCAGGCAAGGCCGACGCAGAGCGCCAGCCGGCGGTGGACAACCATTGGGGACCCCCTTGGCTTCCGAACCAGACAACCATGAAAACTGTGACGCACATCACATGCCAGCTTTTGGCGTGGCCGTGGCCCGCGTCACTCCCTTCGTGCATGCCGCCCTGCAAGGGCGGGTACAACCCGGACAGCGACCTGCAATGTCTTGTCTGAAACGAAAGTCCCCCGCACACCGAGTGGTGGCCCGGGCGGCGGTGCCGCCCCCATGCCCGATGCCGGCACACGGCAAGGATGGGCATTCGTGGGCACTATCCGCCGGGAATTGTCAGTCCGGCGTCAAAATGCGCGTGAAGGCTGCGCGCCTGTGGTCGGGGCCGGCAGGCGGCCCCGCAGCATCACCAGAGGTCTTCCAGTTTGCGCGGCTTGCAGGCCACCCAGGACGCACACAGCATCAGGGTGGCGCAGCCGAACAGGAAGCTGAACGGGAGGGTCCAGCCGTCGCTGACGGTGTGCAGCCAGCCGACCAGGAAGGGCCCCAGGCAGCTGAAGCTGTAGCCCACGCCCTGCATGAAGCCGGAAAGCGCCGCCGAACCGGTCGGGGTGCGGGTGCGCAGATTGATCAGGGTCAGCGCCAGCGGGAAGGTGGATGGGCCAACGCCCAGCAGGCAGGCCCACAGCAGCGGTGCCTTCATCGGCGCCAGCAGCAGGCCGGTGAAGGCGATCACGAACGAGAAGAAGCCGATCAGCACCAGCGGGAACGGGTTCTGCAGGCGCACCGCCATTGACGGAATCACCAGCGAGGGCAGCAGGCCCAGGGCCGAGAACACCGCCACCATCACGCCACCGAAGGCGGGCGTGCCACCGGCCTCGACCACGATGCGCGGCAGCCAGGTGAACATCGAATAGGTCATCAGCGAGGTCATGCCGAACATCAGCGTCATGCTCCAGCCCAGCGAGGTGCGCCAGACCTTGCCATGCGGCTGCGCGGTCGGATCAGTGGCATCGGCCTGCGGCTTCGGTGCGCGCGTGGCCAGCACCAGCCACGGCAGCGCCGCGGCCAGCGCCAGCAGGGCCCACATGCCCAGCGACACCCGCCAGCCCGCGGCGTTGGCCACCGGCACCGCCAGCAGCGCCGGCAGCATCGTGCCCAGCTGCAGCACGCTGATGTAGAGCGTGCTCATGGTGCCGACCTTGTTGGCGAAGTAGCGCTTCACCAGCGGCGGCACCACCACGTTGCCGATGCCCATGCCGGCCAGTGCCACCACCGAACCGAGCAGCAACGTGCCGACATTGCCGGCGCTGGAGCGCAGCAGCAGGCCGGCCATCGCCATCACCATCGCCAGCAGCGTGGTGCGCTCCAGGCCCAGGCGTCGCGCCAGTGCAGGCGTGGCCACGCCGAACAGGGCGAACGAGGCGGTCGGCAGCATGCCCAGCACACCGGTCATGGTGGTGCCGAAGCCGAACTGCTGGCCGAGCACGTCCAGCAGCGGCGTGATCGAGGTGACGGCGGTGCGCAGGTTGATCGCGGCCAGCAGGATCGCGGCGAACGCGAGGACGCGACCGTGCAGCAGCGACGGCGAATCGGAAGGGGAGGAACTCATCGGTGGTCCTTGCAGGTGTCGCATGCCGTGTCTTGGCGTGCAGCGCCGCACCGGGCTGTGCCGGCGCGGTGGGTGGGGGAAGGCCCATTGTACGTGGCTGGCGGGGTGAGGTCCCGTCGGCGCGATCTGTCGCGTTCTGCATAGCCGGGTGAGGGCGGCCAGTGCACCATGGATATGCGCCGTGATCCAGCCAACCCCTTGCGTTGCGGGCCATTGCGCGCGTTTGGCCGCGGCATGCACGCCGTGATGGTCGCCGCAATGAAGTGCAGGGGGTGTGGGGCGTTGCTAGGTTCGGACCACATCCATGGGCGAAGGATTGCAGGGTGGCAAGGACGTTGATTGTGGTGGGTGATGCAACCACGGGCGGTGGCAGGGTCATCTGCGGATCGCCGGTTACCGACATCGAGGGCATGCCGGTTGCGCGGGTGGGCGACAAGGCCACCTGCCCCAAGCACCAGCGCGTGGCCACCATCGTCAGTGGCGACATCACGCTGACGTTTGAAGGCCAGCCCGTCGCACGCCATGGCGACAGGCTCTCGTGCGGCTGCTCGCTGATTGCCGGCAAGCAATCCCGCGTCTATGTGGACATGGGCGGGGGAGGTGGCGGGGCTGACGGTGTGTGGCCCGCCGCTGCTGCCTCGGATCTGGCCCCGTTGCCCGTACTGCCGCAGGCCGGCAAGCCGCCCGTGTGCGAAGCGTGCCTGCTGGCCGCCTCGCGCTCCGGCGCGACCTTCCTGGGGCGCTGAATGAACCGATACGTGATCGTCGACGCAGCGGCCTACGCCGACACGCCCAAGGCTCTGGCCTGGTACGCGCAGGACCTGCCGCACCGCGCACTGCTTGCGCGCCAGCCCGAGGCCGCTCACGCAGCCGTCGGCCCGTGGCTGCTGCAGTTGCCCGCGCAGTCCCACACCCAGGTGGATGGATGGTTGCGGGCGCTGGAACTGGACAAGCCCGTCGTGGCCTGGCTGCGCAGTGAGGCCGGCTTTGAAGCCGTGTTCCAGCACCTGGAAGCCTGCCTGGACCTGCGCCGCCCCAACGGCACGCTGGCACTGCTGCGCTACTGGGATGGCCGCGTGTTCCTGCGCTTGCAGCGGGCCTTCACGCTGCAGCAGCGCAGGCAGTTGATGGGCCCGCTGCGGCAATGGTGTTTCCAGATGCTGGGCGAGCGCTACACCCTGGATCGCGAAGCGCTGCATGCAACGGAGGCAGGCTGATGTTTGAGATTACAAAGGAACAGGAAGCCCTGCTGCGCCTGCCTGACCCCTCCACGTTCTTCCCGCTGTTGTGCCGGGAGATCCGCGAGGAGTACCCCCGTCAGGTCGGCCATCTGAGCGATGCGGCGCTGATGGACGACGTGGTGAAGAGCCATGACCACGCGGCCTATGTGCGGCGTATCACCCACCTGCCGGTGCTGGTGCGCTGGGTGAAGGCGGACGTGGCATGGGCGCGCGGTCTGCGGGCCGTCCCGGCAGCGGACATGTGGATGCGCAGCGCAAAGAACCCGAACCTAGCAGCGGCGGATCTGCTGTCGAATCTGGCAGGACACTAGGAGCAACGATGGGCACCAGAATCATCGGCCCGCGGCCCTGGCTTGGGCCCGGCATGGGAGGCGGTAACGGCAGCGTGGATGAAGACGGCAATCCGGTGGAACCCTATGGCGGGCCGACCACCGGTGACGTGGCCGATGGCATTCGCGATGTAGTGGGCGATATCCAGCAGCGGGTGCGCGGCAAAGCCAAGCCGGATGCGCGCGCTGAGCCGACGGCCAAGGCGCGGGAAGTGGACTGCTCGCAGATGCCCGACGAGACCGCGTGCAACGAGTGCCTGCTGAAGGAAGGGTTCATTG
>NZ_JCAFSZ010000012.1:0-142810 GCF_059369755.1 Stenotrophomonas sp. YJH_SMC_57 | reverse complement strand
CGCAGCCGCATCAAGGACACCGACTTCGCCAAGGAAACCGCCGAGCTGACCCGCACCCAGATCCTGCAGCAGGCCGGTACGGCCATGCTGGCCCAGGCCAACCAGGTGCCGCAGGGCGTGCTCAGCCTGCTGCGCTGATCCACGGCAAGAAGGCGCCGCTGCCGTCGGATTGAACCGACGGCAGCGGCAACCCGGAAGCCACGTTGCACGAAGGCGCGGGCCATGCCCGGCCCGGGAACCCTCCCGAACCGGCTTGGCATCGCCCGCTCCTGCGGACCTCTCTTTCAGCGCTGTACCTTTGACTGTACGTACCGGGCGGCTTCGTCTCCCCCCGATTGTCAGTAGCCTGATCCCTCCCCTGCATTGGGGGAGGGTTTTTTGCAGACTCCCGGCAGCCCGCGGTGAACCTCCCCGCACCCTGCCCCAACCCTCCTGCAACCTGCGTGCCAGAACCCGCGCCAGAGCATTGGCACGGCGCATGCATCAACGAAGTCCTCAAGACCCAGCGGCGCAGGCCGCTATTTTCGTTGACGACGGGCCACCGCACGACGGCCAGGCCCGTATACCAGGAGAAACGACGTGGCAGACTTTGGATACGGTGGCATTGGCTCGGGACTGGATATCTCCAGCATCGTCAACCAGCTGGTCGCAGCCGACCGCAAGCCGGCCGACAATGCACTGAACCTGCAGCAGTCCAAAGCCAAGATGCAGCTGTCGTCGATCGGCACCGTCACCTCGGCCTTCGACAAGCTGAAGACTGCACTGACCGCGCTGAAGGCCACCACCGCCTTCGATACCCGCACGGTGACCGCCAGCGGCAAGGCGCAGCCCGCCAATACCGAGGATGTGCTCACCGCATCGGTGGCGCTGTACGACCTGGGCACGACCAAGGCGGCCGCGTCCAACGGCACGCACCAGGTGGAGGTGACATCCCTCGCCACGGCACACAAGCTGATTGCCGACACCTCGTTCCCGAAGACTGACACCTTCGGCGCCGGAACCTTGACGCTGACCGTCGGCGTGGGCGACAAGGCCAAGACCATGAACGTGGCGGTGGAGGACGGCGACACGCTGACCACCATCCGCAACAAGATCGATGCCGCCGGCCGCAAGGAAGGCGTGCAGGCCACACTGATCACCTCCGGCGACAACCAGTACCTGTCGATCGCCCAGGAGAAGACCGGTGCCGCCAATGCGATCAAGCTGGAGTACGGCGGCAGTGATCCCAAGCTGGGCGCACTGGTCGGCAGCCTGAAACAGAACACCGCTGCAGCGGACGCCGAACTGACCATCGATGGCGTCAAGGTGGTCAGCGCCAGCAATACGGTGGCAGATGCGGTGCCTGGCCTGACCCTGAACCTGAAGGTTCCCGGCAAGAGCACAGTCGTGATCAGTACCGACACGGCCGCCGCCACCAAGGTGATGCAGGAATTCGTGACCGCCTACAACGCGGCCATCGCAGCGATCAACACCGAAACCAAGTACGACGCCAAGACCAAGGAAGCGGCCACGCTGACCGGCGACGCGCAGATGCGTGGTGCCGCCAGCCAGCTGCGTTCCATGATGTCGGGCGTGCTGAAGGAGCTTTCCGCCGACGGCCTGGACCCGAAGGTACTAGGCCTGCAGACACGCGGTTATCCAAACGCCGACGGCAGCCTGGTGCTCGACACCACCAAGTTTGCCGCCGCACTGGCCAGCCAGCCTGAAAAGATCCGCTCGGCCATCACCGGCGACACCGGCGGTGCCGGCACGCTCTACACGATGGTCGACGGCTATGTCAGCACCACGGTCGGCAAGGAAGGCGCCTTCGTCGCCCGCACCAAAGGCCTCAACACCACGCTGGACAACATCGACAAGCGCCGCAAGGACCTGGACACGCGCATGAAGGGCGTGGAAGAGCGCTACAAGAAGCAGTTCATCGCGCTGGACAGCCTGATGGGCAAGCTGCAGCAGAGCAATACGTCGCTGCAGCAGCAGCTGGCACAGCTGAACCGCTGAAGGTCTACGCGCAACGCTCAAGTTTGGCGTGCAACGCACCGATAACGGACGCAACAGCAATCATCGCCGCGCCGCCGGCAACGATCCCCTCGATCGCCCGGCGGCACCCCGCGCAAGGAGAATCACGAATGTACGGTTCCAGCCGTCAATATGCCGAACAGTACCGCCAGGTGGGAGTGACCAGTGCGGTCGCCGACGCCGATCCGCACAAGCTGGTGGCGATGCTGCTGGCTGGCGCGCTGGAGCGCGTGCGCCGCGCCCTGGCCAGCCTCGAGCGTGGCGACCAGGCCGGCAAGGGCAAGGCGATCGGCGAAGTCTGCGCGATCGTCGGCCACCTCAACGGCTCGCTGGACCATGAGGCCGGCGGCGAGATCGCCGGTAACCTGTCGGCACTCTATGACTACGTGCTGCAGCGCCTGACCGAGGCCAACCTGCACAATGATCGTGCAGCGCTGGACGAAGCCCTGCAGCTGCTCGGCGAAATCGACAGCGCCTGGAACGCGATCCCGCACGAACAGCGCCGCCCGGCCGCGGTGGCACCATGACCCTGCACGAACTGCACGCGCAGCTGGACGCGTTCGAGAAGGCACTGGGCGAAGAAGCCCTCGACCAGGCCGACAGCCTGCTCGACGGCCACGACAGCGCCCTGCATGCCCTGCTCAGCCAGCCGCTCACCGCGGCCGACCACGCGCCACTGAGCGCACTGTTCGAACGCCAGCAGAACCTGCTCGGCCTGCTGCGCCAGCGCCGCGACGCGGTCGCTGCCCTGATGAACGATGGACAGCGTTCTCTTCGCGCGGCGCATGCCTACCTGCAGGCAGAATCGCTGGCATGACCCAACTGCCGACAACGTCGCTGCACCACCCCGCCGAAAGCGAGCTGTTCGACGAAACGCTCAGCTGCGAACTGGCCCTGCCCGCCGAGTTCCAGCCCGGCAGTGCCGCCGGCCGTACCGGCAGCGCCGAAGGACTGCTGCGCAGCCTGGCGCTGGTGGAAGACAGCCGCGTTGACGAGCATGACGACCGCAACGAGGCCAGCCTGCAGTTGCAGCGGCTCGAAGCCAAGCTGGACCTGGCGATGGTGCTGCTCGGCCGGCTGGTCCGCCAGCAGGGCCAGGAACTGACCCTGCGCCCGGTGCGCTGGTCACGCCGTGGCATCCGCCTGCAACTGGGCCCGCGCAGCGGTGCCACGCCTGGTCAGGCCGGCCTGGTTCGGCTGCAGCCCAGCGACTGGCTGCCCGACCATATCGACCTGCCGGTGGAAGTGATCGCCGAAGCCGCCGATGGCGGCGGTGGCCATTACCTCTGGCTGCGCTTCCAGCGCCTCGGCGACGGCCTGGAAATGGCCATGGAACGCCACCTGTTCCGCCTGCACCGCCGCCAGGTGGCCGAGGCGCGCCGGGCCCGCTGAAACCCACCCTTGCGGTGCAGGACAGGCAACGCTTGGCGCGCCCGTTCAGCTAAGTTAAGGTGGACTCCCCTACACGGACCAGTTGCGTGCCTGTGCGAGTTCTCATCGTCGACGATCACACCCTGGTCCGCGCCGGCCTGGCGCGGCTGCTGCAGGGGTTTGCCGACGTGCAGCTGGTTGCCGAGGCCAGCAATGCCGAACAGGCGCTGCAGCTGGCCCTGCAGCATGCGCCGGATGTGGTGCTGATGGATCTGTCGTTGCCCGGGCGCACTGGCCTGGAAGCGCTCAGTGACATCCGCCTGCGCGCCCCCGGTACCCGCGTGGTGATGATGACCATGCACGACGATGCCGCGCATGTGCGCGATGCACTGGATCGCGGCGCGGTCGGTTTCGTGGTGAAGGATGCCGCGCCGCAGGAGCTGGAACTGGCCCTGCGTGCCGCGCATGCCGGCCAGGTGTTCCTCAGCCCTCAGATCTCGGCCAAGATGCTGGCGCCCATGCTGGGCCGCGAGAAGCCCACCGGCATCGCCGCGCTGTCGCCGCGCCAGCGCGAGATCCTGCGCCGCATCGGCAAGGGCGAAAGCAACAAGGAAATCGCCGCTGACCTCGGCATCAGCGTCAAGACAGTGGAAACCCATCGCGCACGCATGATGGAGTCGCTGGGCTGCCGCCGCGCCAATGATCTGTTGCTGCTGGCCGCGCGTCACCAGCACGAGCTGGAGTGAATCGGCATAGCGGCGGCGACGAAATCCCGTCACCCTGACAGGCTCTGACAGGAATCCGTACGCGCGGCGTGGCGAACGCGGCAGGGTCGCCACCACGAATCAATGAGTTGGCGGCGGCCTTCGTCAACATCCCGCGCCAATGTAGGGGAAACCCTTACATCCTGTCGGGATATCCACGAAAGCCCTCAGGAACCCCCCGATTCCGCACCCGTCGGATCAAAAGCAAGATGCGTTCCACAAGGCGCCGGGGAGCGGTGCCGGGGAATCACGATGAAGGCTGCACTCTCGACCCAGCTCGGCCAACAACTTCACCTCACCCCGCAGCTGCTGCAGTCGATCCGGCTGCTGCAGCTCGATGGCCTGCACCTGGAACAGGAAATCCAGCGCCTGCTGGACTCCAACCCGCTGCTGGAGATCGAAGAGGCCGAAGCCCCCGCCGCCGAGGCCACCGAGGCCAGCACCACCACGCTGGAGACGGCCGCGTTCGACGAGCTGCCGGAATCGTCGATGTGGGACGTGGCCGGCACCAGCTGGCAGGACGGCGACGACGATCGCATGGCGCGCATCGCCGCCGGTGAATCGACCGATCCGCAGCTGCGCGTGCTGCAGCGCCTGTCGCTGGACATGGACGACCGCGGGCTGGCCGTTGCTGCCTTCTGGCTGGACCACTGCGATGACGCCGGCTACCTGCAGGCGCCGCTGGGCCAGCTGCAGCTGCTGGCCAGCGCCCAGTTCGACATCGACGCAGATGGCGTGGAAGCGATCCGCCAGCAGCTGCTGCACGGCGAACCGGCCGGCATGGCCGCGCAGGACCTGCGCGAAGGCCTGCAGGCGCAGCTGCGCAGCCTGCACGGCGTGGTGGCTGCCCGTCACCTGGCCGCACGCATCCTGGACGGCGCGCTCGATGCGCTGGCCGCGCACGACTACCCCGCCCTCGCCCGCCAGCACGACGCCGAGATCGACGACGTGCGCGAAGCCGTCCGCCTGATCCTCTCGTTGCAGCCGCGCCCGGGCGACAGCCTGCTGCCCGAGCGCAACGCCGTGGTGGTACCGGACGTGGTCGCCTGGCACGCCGACGCGCAGTGGAAGGTGGCGCTGAACCCGGCCACCAGCCGCCGCGTGTCGATCAACAGCCAGTACGAGCAGGCGCTGGCCGACAGCAACGACGCCGCCCCGGCCCTGCGCGACATGCTGCAGGAAGCGCGCTGGTTCAGCCGCGGCCTGTCGATGCGCTACGACACCCTGCTGCGCACCGCGCGGGTGATCGTCGAGCGCCAGGCCGCGTTCCTGGTGCGTGGCGAGGAGGCCATGGCACCACTGACCCTGAAGGAAGTGGCCGAGGAAATCGGCATGCACGAGTCCACCGTCTCGCGCATCACCACCGGCAAGTTCCTGCAGACCCCGCGTGGAACCTTTGAACTGAAGCACTTCTTCGCCGTGCGCCTGGAAGGCGCCAGCGTCTCCGGCCAGGCGGTCAAGGCCATGGTCCGCCGCCTGATCGACGCCGAACCGGCCGGTCGGCCGCTGGCCGATGAAGCCATCGCCGGGCTGTTGTCGCGCCAGGGGGTGAACATTGCCCGCCGAACCGTCGCAAAATACCGGGAACAACTGGACATCGCCCCGGCCCGTGAACGGCGCCGGCTCGGCGCCAGGCAACCGCAGCTGGCCCGGGTGGGCTGAAAAGGATGTTGGACATGAACAAGCTTACGGTCCTGCTGGTCGATGACCACGAGGGCTTCATCAACGCGGCGATGCGCCATTTCCGCAAGATCGACTGGCTGCAGATCGTCGGCAGTGCCGGCAACGGCCTGGAAGCGATCGAGCGCTCGGAAACGCTGCGTCCGCAGGTGGTACTGATGGACCTGGCCATGCCGGAAATGGGCGGCCTGCAGGCCACCCGCCTGATCAAGTCGCAGGACGACGCACCGTACATCGTGATCGCCAGCCACTTCGACGACGCCGAGCACCGCGAACACGCGCTACGCGCCGGCGCCGACAATTTCGTCAGCAAGCTGTCCTACATCCAGGAAGTCATGCCGATCCTGGAAGGCCTCAGGGAGGATCGATCGTGAGCGAATCGCGCATCCTTGTACTGGACAACGACGCCGTGCGTGCCGAGCGCACCGTTGCCCTGCTGGAATTCATGGACTTCAACCCGCGCTGGGTCTCCGACGCGGCCGATTTCGACCTGGGCCGCCAGCGCCAGAACGACTGGATGGCGGTGATCGTCGGCAGCCTGGATGACAGCGCCGCCAGCACGGCGCTGTACCACTGGCTCGGCGGCAGCAGCCTGCCGCCGCCGGTGCTGCTGGCCGACGGCGATGCCGCTGCCTTCGCGCAGCAGCATGGCCTGCACGAGGCCAACATCTGGCCGCTGGAGACCCCTCTGCGCCACGCCCAGATGGAAGCCCTGCTGCGTCGCGCCAGCCTCAAGCGCCTGGACGCCGAGCACCAGGCCGGTGCCGTGCAGGAGCAGGGCCCGACCGGCAACGGCCCGGCCGTTACCGCGCTGCGCACCATGATCGAACAGGTCGCCGCATTCGATACCACCGTGCTGGTGCTGGGCGAGTCGGGTACCGGCAAGGAAGTGGTGTCGCGCGCCATCCACCAGCGCTCGCCACGCCGTGACGGACCGTTCGTGGCGATCAACTGCGGCGCCATTCCGGCCGACCTGCTGGAAAGCGAACTGTTCGGCCACGAAAAGGGCGCCTTCACCGGTGCGCTGACCGCACGCAAGGGCCGTTTCGAAATGGCCGAGGGCGGCACCCTGCTGCTCGACGAAATCGGCGACATGAGCCTGCCGATGCAGGTCAAGCTGCTGCGCGTGCTGCAGGAGCGCAGCTTCGAACGCGTGGGTGGCAACCAGACCATCCGCTGCAACGTGCGCGTCGTCGCCGCGACCCACCGCGACCTGGAGACGCGCATTGCCGAAGGCAAGTTCCGCGAGGATCTGTTCTACCGCCTCAACGTGTTCCCGATCGACGTGCCGGCCCTGCGCGAACGCCGCGAGGACCTGCCGGCGCTGGTGGAAACCATCGCCGCGCAGCTGGCGCGTACCGGCCGTGGCGAGGTGCGCTTCACCGCCGAGGCCCTGCAGGCCCTGGCCGGTTACGAATGGCCGGGCAACGTGCGCGAGCTGACCAATCTGGTCGAGCGCCTGGCGGTGCTGCACCCGGGTGGCTCGGTGCGCGTGCAGGACCTGCCGGCCCGCTACCGGGGCGACGCCGCGCTGGCAGCAGTGGCCGCGCCGGCACCGGTGCAGTCCGTCGCCAGCGAAGAACGCCTGGACCTGCGCAGCTTCTCGTTCCATACACCGGGCAGCGGCAACCAGCCGGCGCTGGAGCATGGCATCGCCGTCAATCGTGTGGCAGCACCGGCCGCCCTGCCCGACGAAGGCATGGACCTGCGCAACCACATGGCCAACATCGAACTGGGCCTGATCAACGAAGCACTGGAACGCACCCAGGGCGTGGTCGCCCACGCCGCCCAGCTGCTTGGCCTGCGCCGCACCACCCTGGTGGAAAAGCTGCGCAAGTACGGCATCGAACGCGAGCAGGCCGAACTGGCCGGCTGAACCGCGTTTCCAGCATGAAGGGGGCACCAACGCCTGGGCTTGCCCGGGCGTTGGTGTTTGTGGGATTTGCAACTATTCCCAATGCGCTTCGCTCCGGGACGCAATAGCCTCAAGAGTTGCGATTGCCACCGATGAATGTCATGAGCGAGACATTTGAAAGATCCATGCAGGAAATACTGGAATCCATGCTCGGCGTTTGCCTGGAGTACGTAGAGAATCGCGTGGATGGGGTCTACCTTTACGGCGCTGCGGAGGATGGGACTTCCTCAGCAAACGTCTTCTATGAAATAGGCGGTGGAATCTACAGGATTCACCAGTTGAACGACTCTCCAGCCGCCCAGGGAGGGCAGCAATTCGACCTGTCGCGAGACCGTAGCTTCGCTTTGCTGGATTTCGTTCTGGACGACTTTGACCGCCTGCTTGAGCTTCATGAAAGTCATGAGCGGGAGCCTCCTACCCAGCTGAAGGCACACTTGGACGCGGTTACCGGAAAGCTGAGCATCAAGTTCAGCCATGACCTTCATTTCTCCAATACCGAAGATCTCCTACCCAGCCACTTCTTCGAGGCATGGCTCCAAGAGGTGAAGGAAGGCTTTCCGAACAGCCGTAGCGCTGGTTAGTCCGGAACGAAGTCGCGGCGCCGAACGCGCACACGCCAAATCGGCCAGCTTGCAGGCACAGCCGGGGGCAGATCCCTTTCCATCGGAAAGTACTCCGACCCCTTTGCATTTCCCAGCGCCAGAATTCCGGCCATCGGAGCCTCCAGCCCCAGGCCAGAAAACCGACGCCGGTTAAATGGCGCGTCGATCGGGGTCAGAGCCCATGCCGACCAGAATGTGTCGACCAAGGTCGACACCCACCAAGAGCAGCCCATGCAATTCCGACAGATCGCAGAGAACTGTCGAAGGCGGGGTGGGTCCGGTTGCGGGGGTGTCCGCGGCATGGATGCCGCGGCCAAGCCCCCAAGGACGGGTTTACGGCGTCCCCCGCAACCGGACCCACCCCGCCACCCCTCAGCACACTCGCTTTTGACGTTGAGGTTGCCGGCCAGCGGCCGGCACTACCGCGGGTGCAGGGCGCAGCCCTGCCAGCACACCCTCACCCACACCCTCACGACACTGAATCGAAAACCGGTTTCGGCACGGCACTTGCACAAGCACCAGCAGACAACCCTATCCCTGTTTCTGGAACCGTTGCAGATGTCCCACTCCGTCACTTCGATCCTCTCCCAGATCCGCTCCTACCAGACCCAGGTGGGACAGTCCGCGGCGCTCAACCCGCTGGCCGAAGCGCCGCGTAGCAATGCCCTGCCGGGCACGGTGCTGGATGCGCCGCAGGTCCAGCCCGCCAGCTTCACCGAAACCCTGCGTGGAGCGATTGCCGGCGTCAACGATGCGCAACAGAAATCCGGCGCCCTGGCCAAGGCCTTCGAAATGGGTGACCCCAATGCCGACTTGGCCAAGGTGATGGTCGCCTCGCAGCAGTCCCAGATCGCCTTCCGCGCCACCGTGGAAGTCCGCAACCGTCTCGTCCAGGCTTACCAGGACGTGATGAACATGCCGCTGTAAGGAACGTTGACGCATGGCACTGACGCTCTCCAAGGACAGCCTGAACGCCGAGAAGGCCGGGCAATGGTTCGACCGCCTGCAGAGTCTGCAGATCACCCGTCGGCTGGGCCTGATGGCGATGATCGCGGTGGCGGTGGCGGCAGGCCTGTCCGTGTTCTTCTGGTCGCAGAAGCCGGGCATGGTCCCGCTGTATACCGGCCTGGACCAGAAGGCGACCGCTGAAGCGACCGACCTGCTGCGCGCCGCGCAGATTCCGTTCGCGCTCGACCCGGCCACCGGTGGCATCACCGTGCCGGAAAAGAACCTGCACGACGCCCGCCTGAAGCTGGCCGGCTCCGGCCTGACCGACAGCGGCAAGCTCGGTTTCGAGCTGATGGAACGCGACCCCGGCTTCGGCGTCAGCCAGTTCGTGGAAAGCGCGCGCTACCAGCACGCGCTGGAAACCGAACTGTCGCGCACCATCAACACGCTGCGGCCGGTGCGCGACTCGCGCGTGCACCTGGCCATTCCCAAGCCCAGCGCATTCACCCGCCAGCGCGACGTGGCCAGCGCCTCGGTGACGCTGGAACTGCGCGGCGGCCAGCAGCTGGAACGCAGCCAGGTCGACGCCATCGTGCACATGGTCGCGGCCAGCATCCCGGACCTCGCGCCGGAACGGGTGACCGTGGTCGACCAGAGCGGGCGCATGCTCAGCGTCAGCGATCCGAACAGCGAGGCTGCGGTCAACGCCGCCCAGTTCGAGCAGGTACGCCGGCAGGAGACCTCGTTCAACCAGCGCATCCGCGAACTGCTGGAACCGATGACCGGCCCCGGCCGGGTCAACCCGGAAGTGAGCGTGGACATGGATTTCTCGGTAACCGAGGAGGCCCGTGAGCTCTACAACGGTGAGCCGCAGAAGCTGCGCAGCGAGCAGATGAGCGAGAACACCACCAGCACCCCGGGCCCGCAGGGCGTGCCGGGCGCGACCAGCAACAGCCCGCCGGGCCAGCAGGCCGCACCGGCCACCGCGCAGGCGCCGACCGAAAGCAGCAAGAACGCGACCCGCAACTACGAGCTGGACCGTACCCTGCAGCACACCCGCCAGCCGGCCGGCCGCATCAAGCGCGTCTCGGTGGCGGTACTGGTGGACAACGTGCCGCGCGCCGGTGCCAACGGCAAGGTTGCGCCGCAGCCGCTGTCGGCCGCCGAACTGACCCGCGTCGAAGCGCTGGTCAAGCAGGCGGTCGGTTTCAACGCCGAGCGTGGCGACACCGTGTCGGTGATGAACGCCCCGTTCGTGCGTGACACCACGCCGGTCGAAGGCCCAGCCTGGTGGGAACTGCCGTGGGTGCACGATGCCGGCCGCATGCTGCTGGGCGCGGTGGTGGTGCTGGCCCTGCTGTTCGGCGTGCTGCGCCCGGCGCTGCGCGCGATCACCGGCCAGAAGAAGAACGACGAGCAGGCACTGGAGCCGCATACCGCGGACGTGCAGCTGGTGGATGACGATGGCATGCCGCTGCCGGCGCTGGGCGCCGAACGCGCCAGCCTTGGCGGGCCGGATGCACTGGCCCTGCCGGTGGATTCATATGAGGAACGACTGCGGATGGCGCGTGAAGCCGTGAAGACCGACTCCAAGCGCGTGGCCCAGGTGGTCAAGGGCTGGGTGGCCAATGACTGAGGCACAACTGACCGGTGTGCAGCGCGCGGCGGTACTGCTGCTGTCCCTGGGTGAGCTGGACGCGGCCGAGGTGCTGCGCCACATGGAACCCAAGGAAGTGCAGAAGATCGGCATCGCCATGGCCACCATGACCGACATCACCCGCGAGCAGGTGGAACGGGTGATGGACCAGTTCGGCCAGGAACTGGGCTCGAAGACCTCGCTGGGCGTAGGCTCGGACGACTACATCCGCAACATGCTGGTGCAGGCGCTGGGCAGCGAGAAGGCCGGCAACCTGATCGACCGCATCCTGCTCGGCCGCAATACCACCGGCCTGGATGCGCTGAAGTGGATGGACCCGCGCGCGGTGGCCGACCTGGTGCGCAACGAGCACCCGCAGATCATCGCCATCGTGATGGCCCATCTGGAAACCGACCAGGCCGCCGATGCGCTGAAGCTGCTGCCCGACCGTACCCGCGTGGACGTGCTGCTGCGCATTGCCACCCTCGACGGTATTCCGCCGAACGCACTGAATGAACTCAACGAGATCATGGAGCGCCAGTTCGCCGGCAACCAGAACCTGAAGTCGTCCAACATCGGCGGCGTGCAGTGTGCGGCCAACATCCTGAACTTCATGGACAGTGGCCAGGACCAGGCGATCCTGGGCGAGATCGCCCGTATCGACGCACCGCTGAGCAACCGCATCCAGGACCTGATGTTCGTGTTCGACGATCTGGTCGACCTGGACGACCGCGAGATGCAGCTGGTGCTGCGCGAAGTGAGCGGCGAGCGCCTGGGCCTGGCCCTGCGCGGTGCCGACATCAAGGTGCGCGACAAGATCACCCGCAACATGTCGCAGCGCGCGGCGGAAATCCTGCTGGAAGACATGGAAGCCCGCGGCCCGGTGCGCCTGTCCGACGTGGAAGGCGCGCAGCGCGAGATCCTGGCCATCGTCAAGCGCATGGCCGATGAAGGCACCGTCACCATCGGTGGCAGCGCGGAGGCCATGCTGTGAGCAACGTCGTGCGCTGGCTTGCCCCGGACCTGCTGGCCCAGCCCGAACCGGCACGGGCCCAGGAGGATGTGTTCGAACTTACCGAGCCGGACCCCGAGCACGAACCGGAACCGCCGCTGCAGCTGCCGACCCTGGAGGAAATCCAGGCGATCCAGGACAGCGCCGAGAAGGAAGGCTTCCAGCACGGCCATACCGAAGGCTATGGCCAGGGCCAGGCCGAGGTGCGTCGTCTCGCCGCGCAGATCGAGGGCATCCTCGACAACTTCAGCCGGCCGCTGGTGCGCCTGGAGAACGAAGTGGTCGGCGCGCTGGGCGAGCTGGCGGTGCGTATCGCCGGTGCGCTGGTCGGCCGTGCCTACGAGGCCGAGCCGGCGCTGCTCGCGCAGCTGGTCGGTGAAGCGATCGATGCCGTGGGTGGAAGCACCCGCGAGGTGGAAGTCCGCCTGCACCCGGACGACATCGCCGCCCTCGCCCCGCTGTTGAACCTGTCGCCGCAGCAGCGCCTGGTACCGGATACCAGCCTCAGTCGTGGCGACCTGCGCGTGCACGCCGAAGCCGTGCGCATCGACGGCACCCTGGAAGCGCGCCTGCGCGGTGCGCTGGATGCGGTGATCCGCCAGACCGGAGCAAGCGCATGAGCCCGGAATCGCAAGCCGCGCCACAACCGGCGGCGCAGCCGGCCAATTGGGCCGTGGCCCGCAACCTGCGCCTGGCCAGCCGCCTCGACGGCCTGCGCGTGGACACCGCGCATGGACGCGGGCTGATCCGCGAGGGCGTGCTGCGCCGCGCGGTCGGGCTGACCCTGGAAGCGGTCGGCTGCGAGGCGCCGCTGGGTGCCAGCTGCAAGGTCGAAGTGGTCGATGGCGGCTGGGTCGACGCCGAAGTGGTCGGCTTCGCAGGCGAGCGCACCTACCTGATGCCCAGTGCCGAACTGCACGGGCTGCTGCCCAATGCACGGGTGGTGCCCTCGGCGCGCCGTGGCGGCGTGGAAGTGGGCGAAGGCCTGCTCGGCCGCGTGATCGACAGCGACGGCGTACCGCTGGACGGCAAGGGCCCTATCCGCGCCGAAGGGCATGTCGGCATGGCCGGCGTGTCGATCAATCCGCTGGCGCGAGAACCGATCACCCAGCCGCTGGACGTCGGCGTGCGCGCGATCAATGCGCTGCTGCCGATCGGCCGCGGCCAGCGTGTCGGCCTGTTCGCTGGCTCCGGCGTCGGCAAGTCGACGCTGCTGGGCATGATGACCCGCTACACCGCCGCCGACGTGATCGTGGTTGGCCTGATCGGTGAACGCGGCCGCGAAGTGCGCGACTTCGTCGAGACCACGCTGGGCGAGGAAGGCCTGCGCCGCGCGGTGGTGGTCGCCAGCCCCGCCGATCGGCCGCCGCTGGCACGCCTGCACGGCGCCTACCGCGCCACCGCCATCGCCGAGTGGTTCCGCGACCAGGGCCTGAACGTGCTGCTGCTGATGGATTCGCTGACCCGCTTTGCGCAGGCGCAGCGCGAGATCGGCCTGTCGGTGGGTGAACCGCCGACCACCCGCGGCTACCCGCCGTCGGTGTTCGCCAAGCTGCCAGCGCTGGTTGAACGCGCGGGCAACGGTGCCAAGGGCCGCGGCTCGATCACCGCGTTCTACACGGTGCTGACCGAGGGCGACGATCCGCAGGATCCGATCGCCGATGCGGCGCGCGCGATCCTCGACGGCCACATCCTGCTGTCGCGCCGCGTCGCCGACAGTGGCCTGTACCCGGCTATCGACGTCGAATCGTCGGTCAGCCGCGTGGTCACGGAAATCGCCGACGAACCGTGGCGCCTGCGCATCCGCAAGCTGAAGCGGCTGGTGTCGGCCTACTCGGCCAACCGCGACCTGATCGCCATCGGTGCCTATCAGCGCGGCAACGACGCCGCGACCGACGAAGCCCTGGAACGCTGGCCGGAAATCATGGAGTTCCTCGGCCAGGACGTTGCCAAGGCCGCAGATCTCCCGCACAGCCAGGCGGCGCTGCAGCGCCTGGTGGAACAAGAGAGCTAAGCCATGAACCAGTCCAAGCGCATCGATCCCCTGCTCAAGCGGGCCCAGGAACACGAGGACGCGGTGGCCCGCGATCTCGCCGAACGCCAGCGCGTGCTCGATACCCATCTATCGCGACTGGACGAACTGCGCCGTTATGCCGAGGAGTACGCCAACGCCCAGATGGCGGCGACCAGCCCGGCGCAACTGCTCAACCGTCGCGCCTTCCTCGACCGCCTCGACAGCGCGGTGGAGCAGCAGCAGCGCACCGTGGACGGCAACCGCGAGAAGGTGGAAGCCGAGCGGGCACGACTGATCCTGGCCAGCCGCGACAAGGCCGTGCTGGAGCAGCTGGCCGCCAGCTACCGCGCACAGGAAAAGGTGGTGACCGACCGCCGCGACCAGCGCGAGATGGATGACATCGGTGCGCGCCGGGCGCGCCTGGTGCAGGCCGAAGACCAGGACGGTGCCGAGCAGGGAGGCCGCGCGTGATGCCCGCTCCACTCGGCGGCAGCGCCAGCGCCCAGCCGCAGGGCTCCGGCAATGGTGCCGCGCGCACCCCGCGCAGCGACAGCAACAAGGAATTCAGCCAGCTGCTGCAGGGAGGCGCGCCGGCTGCCGATGCCCCCACCCGGGCGTCGAGCACGCCGACACCCACCAGCCCGCAGGGTCCAGCGTCGGACAGCAGGGATCAGGCCGGCAGCGAGCGCAAGCCGGACACTGCCGCCACACCCGAGGACACCGCGGCCGTGGTGCCTGCAGTACCGGTCAAGCCCCTTGCCGGGAAAGACGCACCGGCAGCGACCGAGGAAGCGCCCTGGCCGCCGCTGGGCCTGGCCGGGCTGGTGCTGGCGGTACCGCTCCCCGCCGATCCTGCCGCTGCCCTGCCCGCCGCTGCAGTGGCGGCCACCGACACAGATGGCGTTGCCCTGCCTGCCACAGCTGCACAGCCGGCCGCTGCGGTTGTGCCGGCCGCTGCCACACCGGCTGCCGCCGCCACCGAGGGCAAGGCCAACGCCGCGTCCGGCACCGAGCCGGCGACGACGCTGCCACTGCCTGAGATGCTGCTGCCCGGAAAACGCGGCGAGCGCGGCGAAGACGGCGACGCGACCCTGATCGGCGAGCGCACCACGGCGCCCCTGCTGCACGCTCCGGCCAACGCCGCGGTGCAGGACCTGAAGGCCGCACTCGCTGCTGGCAACGCGATCTTCAACGGCGAGCCGACGCCGAAGCCGGTGCTCGGTGATGATGGCTTCGACCAGGCCATCGGCGCGCGCTTGGGCTGGCTGGCTGACCAGAAGATCGGCCACGCCCACATCCGCCTCAGCCCGGATGACATGGGCCCGGTCGATGTGCGCCTGCAGCTGAACGGCGACAAGGTGCATGCCAGTTTCAGCAGCCCGCATGTGGACGTGCGCCAGGCGCTGGAAAACAGCCTGCCGCGCCTGCGCGAGCTGCTCGGCGAACAGGGCTTCCAGCTGGCCCACGCCGATGTCGGCCATCAGGCCCCCGGTGGTGACGGCAATGCGTCGGGACCATCCGGCGGCGGCGGGCTGGCCGGTGACGGAGAACCGGCGCCGGGCGACGGCAGCGTCTCCTCCGCCCAGCTGATCCGCCAGCGCGGGTTGCTGGACGCCTACGCCTGACAGGCGTGCCAACCAAGGTTGGCACCCACCAGAGCGGAGCGGTTGGCACCCACCGACACAGGTATCCGACGGAATTCCGTCGCATCCCTCGCTTCCCGCTTCGGCACGCCCCTTGCATATCCCGGTGAAGCAACCCTCAGGAGCTTCACCCCGTGGCCGCAGCCGCTGAAAAAACCAAGAAGACCGCCGAGAAGGACAAGACCGCCAAGCCGCGTAGTCCGATCCTGATCACCGCACTGGTGGCCGTACTGGCCGCCGCAGCCGCCGGTGGTGGCGTCTGGTTCTTCACCCAGTCCAAGCACGAAGAGAAGGCCGCGCAGGCGCCGAAGAAAACCGCCACGCCCGCCCCCGCCCAGTACTTCGCGCTGGACCCGGCCTTCGTGGTCAACCTCAACGGCCCGGTCGACGGCCCGCGTTACCTGCAGCTGGAAGTGCAGCTGATGACCCGCGACCCGGCCGCGCTGGAGGCGATCAAGACCCACGCCCCGGCCATCCGTGCGCGCCTGCTGATGCTGTTCTCGCAGGTCAGCCCCGACCAGATCGCCGATATCGCCGGCAAGCAGAAGCTGCAGGCCGCCTCGCTCGCCGAAGTGCAGAAGGTGCTCAAGGCCGAGACCAGCAGCAACGGCGCCGACGATCTGCTGTTCACCAGCTTCGTGACCCAGTAAGGGCCCACCGATGAATGACCTGCTGTCCCAGGACGAGATCGATGCCCTGCTCCACGGCGTGGACAGTGGCGCGGTCGAGACCGATCCGGAGCCGCCGTCAGGCGAGGCGCGTTCGTACGACTTCGCCAGCCAGGACCGCATCATCCGCGGTCGCATGCCGACCCTGGAAATGGTCCACGAGCGTTTCGCGCGCCTGTGGCGGATTGGCCTGTTCAACCTGATCCGCCGCTCGGCCGAGCTGTCGGTGCGCGGCATCGAACTGATCAAGTTCAACGACTACATGCACTCGCTGTATGTGCCGACCAACCTGAACCTGATCCGCTTCAAGCCGCTGCGTGGCACCGGCCTGATCGTGTTCGAGCCGACCCTGGTGTTCGCCATCGTCGACAACTTCTTCGGCGGCGACGGGCGCTACCCGACGCGCATCGAGGGCCGCGAGTTCACCGCCACCGAAATGCGGGTGATCCACCTTCTGCTGAAGCAGACCTTCGCCGACCTGCGCGAGGCCTGGGCACCGGTGATGGACGTCGACTTCGAGTACATCAATTCGGAGATCAACCCGCACTTCGCCAACATCGTGACCCCGCGCGAATACGTGGTGGTGTGCCGCCTGCACGTGGAACTGGACGGCGGCGGCGGCGACATCCACGTCACCCTGCCGTACTCGATGCTGGAGCCGATCCGCGAACTGCTCGACGCGGGCATCCAGAGCGACCGCAACGACCGCGACGAAAGCTGGGGCCAGACCCTGCGCGAGCAGCTCAACATCGCCGAGGTGACGCTGTCCAGCGTGCTGGCCAGCAAGCGCATGACCCTGCGCGACCTGACCCGGCTGAAGGTTGGTGATGTGCTGCCGATCGAGCTGAGCCCGCAGGTGCCGCTGTGCGTGGAGAACATCCCGGTGTTCACCGGCGAGTTCGGCATCGCCAACGGCATGAACGCCGTGAAGATCACCGCTACCCATCCGCCGGGCACCCGTCCGCGCGTACCCGTCATCCAGGAAGACCCGCAATGAACGATATCGACGCCCTCGAACCGACCCCGGCCCAGTTCAGCAGCCTGCAGGCCGATGAGGCGAACGGTCCCGACCTGAACCTGGACGTGATCCTCGACGTGCCGGTGACCCTGTCGCTGGAAGTCGGTCGCGCCCGCCTGCCGATCCGCAACCTGCTGCAGCTCAACCAGGGCTCGGTGGTGGAACTGGAACGCGGCGCCGGCGAATCGCTGGATGTGTTCGTCAACGGCACCCTGATCGCCCACGGCGAAGTGGTGGTGATCAATGACCGCTTCGGCGTGCGCCTGACCGACGTGGTCAGCCCGAGCGAGCGGATCCGGAGACTGCGTTGAGCCTGCTGGCCTCCACCCTGCTGGCGGTCGGCAAGACCGCCGCGCCGATTGGCCCGCAGGTCGGCCAGCACGCGGCCGCCGCACCGAGCCTGTTCGGTGCGGTGCTGGCGCTGCTGGCGGTGCTGGCCCTGGTCATCGGCCTGGGCTGGCTGCTCAAGCGCCTGCCCGGCAGCGGCTTCCGCCCGGCCGAAGGCATGAAGCTGGTGGCCAGCCTGAGCGTCGGTGCCAAGGAGCGCGTTGTGGTAGTGGAGGTCAACGGCCAGCAGCTGCTGCTGGGCGTGACCGCCGGCGGCATCAATACCCTGCACACCCTGCCCGAACCGCTGCCGCCGCCGGCACCGGTGCGCGTGCCGGATTTCAAGAACCTGCCGAATTTCGCCCAGCTGCTGCAGCAGCGGCTGCGCAAGGACCCCTGACATGCGTGTCACCCGTACCCGTGTTGCCACCCTGATGCCGTGGCTGCTGTTGCTTGCCCTGTGCCTGTTGCCGGTACTGGCGTTCGCCGCACCCGGCGCGCCGACCACGCCGCTGCCGGACATCAACGTCGGCAAGATCGGCGGTGCACCGGTCAGCCTGCCGCTGCAGACCCTGCTGCTGATGACGGCGATCACCCTGATCCCGTCGATGCTGCTGGTGCTGACCTCGTTCACCCGCATCATCATCGTGCTGGGCCTGCTGCGCCAGGCACTGGGCACCGGGCAGACGCCGTCCAACCAGGTACTGCTGGGACTGGCCCTGTTCCTCACCGCGATGGTGATGATGCCGACCTGGGACAAGGCCTGGAGTGCCGGCATGGCGCCGTACCTCAACGGCGAGATCGACTTCCAGACCGCGTGGACGCTGACCACCACGCCGCTGCGCGGCTTCATGCTGGCGCAGATCCGCGAGACCGACCTGATGACCTTCGCCGGCATCGCCGGGCACGGTACCTATGCCAGCCCCGACGCGATCCCGTTCCCGGTGCTGGTTGCCTCGTTCGTCACCAGCGAGCTGAAGACCGCCTTCGAGATCGGCTTCCTGATCTTCATTCCGTTCGTGATCATCGACCTGGTCGTGGCCAGCGTGCTGATGTCGATGGGCATGATGATGCTGTCGCCGATGCTGGTGTCGGCTCCGTTCAAGATCCTGCTGTTCGTGCTGGTGGATGGCTGGGTGCTGACCGTGGGTACGTTGGCGGCCAGCTTCAATCCGGCCTGATATCCCTCGCAAAGCGCAGTCGAGCCTGGCTCGACTCTACATGAGCGTCGCCGGGCAGCGCCCGGCGCTACCGATGGAAAGACGATGTCTCCCGAACTTGCCTTGACCGAACTGCGTGGCGGCCTGATCACCGTGTTGTGGGTGGCCGGCCCGCTGCTGCTTACCGTGCTGGTGGTGGGCGTGGTGGTCGGTGTCGTGCAGGCCGCGACCCAGCTGAACGAACCGACCATCGCCTTCGTCGCCAAGGCGGCGGCACTGACGGCCGTGCTGTTCGCACTGGGCAGCCTGCTGATCGGCCACCTGGTTGAATTCACCACGCTGCTGTTCCAGCGCATTCCGCACCTGATCGGCTAGGACGCGCGCTTCGATGGATGCCGCCACCCAGATGGCCGCCGACGGCCTGCAGGCCCTCGGCATGATCGGCACCGTGCTGTGGACCATGCTGCGCATCGGCGCGGTGGCCATGGCGATGCCGATGGTCGGTACCCGCGCGGTACCGGCGCGGGTCCGCGTGGTGCTGGCAGGCACCCTGGCCATCGCGTTGGCGCCACTGTTGCCGCCCGTACCCGAGTGGACCGGCTTCGATGCCGCCACGGTGCTGACCATCGCCCGTGAACTGGCGATCGGCGTGGCCATCGGCTTCCTGCTGCGGCTGGTGTTCGAGGCCGGCGCGATGGCCGGCGAACTGATCGCCCAGGGCACCGGCCTGGCCTTCGCGCAGATGAGCGACCCATTGCGGGGCGGCACCTCGGGCGTGATCGGCCAGTGGTTCTACCTGCTGTTCGGCCTGCTGTTCTTCACTGCCAACGGCCACCTGGCCTTGATCTCGCTGGTGGTGGACAGCTACCGGGCGCTGCCGATCGGCGCTCCGCTGCCGGACCCGCACGCGTTCTTCAGCATCGCCCCGACCTTCCTGCTGACCGTGCTGCGTGGCGCGCTGACCCTGGCGATTCCGTTGACAGTGGCGATGCTGGCGGTGAACCTGGCCTTCGGCGTGCTGGCCCGCGCCGCGCCGGCGCTGAACCCGATCCAGCTCGGCCTGCCGGTCTCGCTGCTGCTGGGCCTGTTCCTGCTGGCCCTGCTGGCCGGGGAAATGGGCCCGCCGGTACAGCGCCTGTTCGACGCCGCCTTCCAGGCTGCGGACGCGGTCACACGCTGATCCGATCATCACGTTTTGCCGCTTGCCCTTCCCCCGGGTCTGCGCGTTAGAGTGAATGCGTGGCGTCCAGGGGGGACGCCACGATCGGCCAGCGTTCCGCGCCGGCCCGCCTCATGCATGCCCCACCGTGGTTTCCGTCGACAGGCAGGTCCGGGAGACTGACGAATGCTGGTAGGCACGTACAACCCGTGGCTGGTAGCGATCTCGTTGCTGGTTGCCGTGATGGCCTCGTACACCGCGCTGGCGATGGCCGGGCGCACGGTCACCGCACCCGGCAAGGGCGCCGCCTGGTGGTGGCGGCTGGGCGGCGGCTTCGCCATGGGCCTGGGCATCTGGTCGATGCACTTCATCGGCATGCTGGCCTTCAACCTGCCCATTCCGCTCGGCTACGACCTGCCGATCACCCTGCTTTCCCTTGCACTGGCCATCGCCTCGTCGGTGTTCGCGCTGTGGCTGGTCTCGCTGCGCACCCTGCCGCACCCGCGGCTGGCCGGTGGTGCATTGCTGATGGGCACCGGCATCGCCGGCATGCATTACGTCGGCATGGCCGCCATGCGCATGCGCCCGGGCATCGAGTACGACCCTGGCTGGCTGCTGTTCTCGCTGATGGTGGCGGTCGCCGCCTCGTGGACCGCGCTGTACGTGGCGTTCCGCCTGCGCGCGCAGCGCACGCGGGTGGGTGATCGGCTGGCCGCGGCCGGCCTGCTCGGGCTGGCCATCGTCGGCATGCACTACACCGGCATGGCCGCCGCGCGCTTCCCGGAAGGCAGCGTCTGCGGCGCGGCGGTGGGCGACGGGCTGCAGAGCGAATGGCTGGCGATGCTGGTGGTGGTGCTGACCGTGGCCATCCTGGCCGTGGTGCTGGTGGTGTCGTGGCTGGATCAGCGCGTGGAAGCGCAGCTGCTGCGCCTGCGCAATTCACTGCTGAGCACCTCGCTGACCGACGCCCAGCAGGAACTGACCCAGGCCGCGCTGCACGACCCGCTGACCCGCCTGCCCAACCGCCTGCTGCTGCAACGGCGCATCGTGCAGGCACTGGCCGAGGCCGAACAGGGCGGCAACCGCTTCGCGGTGATGTTCATGGACCTGGACGGATTCAAGCAGGTCAACGATGCCTATGGCCACCAGGCCGGTGATGCCCTGCTGGTGGCGGTGGCCGAGCGCACGCGCCAGCTGTTGCGGCCGCACGACATGCTGGCACGGCTGGGCGGTGACGAATTCGTGCTGGTGGTGCGCATCGAGCACGACGAGGACCTGCCGACCCTGGCCCGTCGCATCCTGCAGGCGGTGGGCAGCGGCCCGCTGCTGCCCGACAACGAACTGCAGGTGACCGCCAGCATCGGCGTGGCGATCTGCCCCGACCACGCCGCCAGCGAGCGCCAGCTGATGGCCTTCGCCGATGCAGCGATGTACCAGGCCAAGGAATCCGGGCGCAACGCCTTCGTACTGTTCGCCGACTGGATGAACGACAGCGCCGAGCAGCAATTCCGCCTGCTGGCCGACCTGCGCCGGGCGATCGGCAGCGATCAGCTGTTCCTGAACTACCAGCCGAAGATCCGCGTGGCCACGCAGAAGGTGGCCGGTGCCGAGGCACTGATCCGCTGGCGCCATCCCGAGCACGGCCTGATTCCGCCGGATCGCTTCATCCGCCTGGCCGAACGCAGCGGCGCGATCAACGACATCGGCCGCTGGGCGTTGGACCAGGCCTGCCAGCAGCTGCGGCGCTGGCACGACGCTGGCCACGAAGGCTGGTCGATGTCGGTGAACCTGTCGCCGGTGCAGTTCAGTTCGCCGCATCTGTTGCAGGACGTGCGCACGGTGATCGAACGCCACGCGATCGCGCCCCGCCATCTGGTGCTGGAGATCACCGAAAGCACGGTGATGCGCGATACCGACACCAGCCTGCGCCTGCTGCAGGCGTTGTCGGCACTGGGCGTCGGCATTTCCATCGACGACTTCGGCACCGGTTATTCCAGCCTGCTGTACCTGAAGCGGCTGCCGGCCACCGAGATCAAGATCGACCATGCCTTCGTGCGCGACCTGGAGCACAGCGCCGAGGACGTGGTGATCGTCTCGGCGATCGTGGCGCTGGGCCACGCGCTGGACATGGATATCGTGGCCGAAGGCGTGGAGACCGCTGCCCAGCGCGCCTACCTGGAACGATTGGGCTGCGACTACCTGCAGGGCTACCTGCTGGGCCGCCCGGTGGATGCTGCGCGCTTCATGCAGCTGCACGACCTGCCCCGGCCGCGGGTGGAACTGGCGCAGAGCCCACCGACCCAGCACCCGCCGGGGTAACACCGGGCCGCGCGCCCGCCGGGCACGGCCTGTCCTGCCGGTGCCTGCCCAGGCAGGTGCCCACCTTGGTTGGCTCCTGAACCCGTCACGGAACAGTTCTTGCACGCACCCCGACATCCCCTGCCGCAGTGCCCGTGATGTCCGAGAACGAATCCGCCGGCGAAAAGACCGAACAACCCACCGAAAAACGCCTGCGCGACGCCCGTGAACAGGGCAACCTGCCGCGCTCGCGCGAACTCGGCACGGCCGCCGTGTTCGGCGCCGGCGTGCTGGCGGTGATGGCCATGAGCGGCTCGATCGGCCGCGGCGCGACCGCCTGGATGAAGCATGCGCTCAGCCCGGAACAGAGCCTGCGGCAGAACCCGAAGGAACTGTTCGGCCACTTCGGCGACCTGCTGCTGCAGTTCCTGCTGGTGATCGCACCGCTGGTACTGGTCTGCCTGCTGGCCAGCTTCGTCGCGCCGCTGGTGATGGGCGGCCTGCGCTGGTCGCAGAAGGCGTTGCTGCCCGACATCAACCGGCTGAACCCGATGAGCGGGCTCAAGCGCCTGTACGGCCCGGAGGCCATCGCCGAGTTCACCAAATCGCTGCTGCGCGTGGCATTCGTCGGCGTGGCCGCCGGGCTGGTGGTGTGGACCGGCTTCGACACCCTGCGCGGGCTGATCCACCACCCACTGGAAACCGCCATCACCGACGGCCTGGGCTTCACCCTGCGGCTGCTGCTGGCCACCGCCGGCGCCATGCTGGTGCTGGCCGCCATCGATGCCCCGTACCAGCGCTGGAACTGGATGCGCAAGCTGAAGATGACCCGTGAAGAGCTGCGCCGGGAAATGAAGGAAAGCGAGGGCAGCCCTGAAGTGAAGGGGCGCATCCGCCAGCTGCAGCAGCAGATGGCCAACCGCCGGATGATGGAAGCGGTCCCCACCGCCGACGTGGTGGTGGTCAACCCGACCCACTACGCGGTGGCCCTGAAGTACGAAGGCGGCGCCATGAACGCCCCCACCGTGGTCGCCCTGGGCGTGGACGAGACCGCCCTGCGCATCCGTGAAGTGGCCGACGGCAACAAGGTCGCGATCGTCTCTGCCCCGCCTTTGGCACGCGCCTTGTATCGGGAAGGCCAACTCGGAAAGGAAATCCCCGTGAGACTGTATTCGGCCGTCGCCCAGGTCCTGTCCTACGTCTACCAGCTGCGCTCCTGGCGCACTGGGCCGATGCCGGACGCCCCGCACATCCAGGTGGATGAATTCGGCAAGGGAGGCCGCCCGTGAGCGCCCAGCCCTCCTCCGGCTTCAACACCCGCCGCGCCCTGGAAATGATCCGCCAGGGACTTGGCGCGCCGCTGATCGTGCTGGCCCTGCTGGCCATGGTCGTGGTGCCGCTGGCCGCGCCGGTGCTCGATGCACTGTTCACCTTCAACATCGCCATCTCGCTGATGGTGCTGCTGGCGGTGGTCTACGTGAAGCGCCCGCTGGACTTCACCATCTTCCCGATCGTGCTGCTGATCACCACCATGCTGCGGCTGGCGCTGAACGTGGCCTCCACCCGCGTGATCCTGCTCAACGGCCAGAACGGCCACGACGCCGCGGGCAAGGTCATCGCCGCGTTCGGCGAGTTCGTGATCGGCGGCAACTACGCGGTCGGCATCGTGGTGTTCGCGATCCTGACCATCATCAACTTCGTGGTCATCACCAAGGGCGCCGGCCGCGTCTCGGAAGTGACCGCGCGCTTCATCCTGGACGCGATGCCCGGCAAGCAGATGGCGATCGACGCCGACCTCAACGCCGGATTGCTGACGCGTGAAGAGGCCAAGGCGCGCCGCGAGGAAGTCCGCGAGGAAGCCGACTTCTACGGCGCGATGGACGGTGCCAGCAAGTTCATCCGCGGCGATGCCATCGCCGGCATCCTGATCCTGTTCATCAACATGCTCGGCGGCCTGGCCGTGGGCGTGATGCAGCACGGCATGCCGTTCGGGCAGGCGGCCGCCACCTATACCCTGCTGTCGATCGGTGACGGCCTGGTGGCGCAGCTGCCGGCCCTGCTGGTGTCCAGCGCGGTGGCGATGCTGGTCACCCGTGCCTCGCGTTCGCAGGACATGGCCCAGGCCATGACCGGCCAGGTGTTCGGCCAGTACCGCGCGCTGGCGATCACCGCCGGCATCCTCGGCCTGGTCGGGCTGGTGCCGGGCATGCCCAACGTCGCTTTCCTGACGCTGGCGGCGATCCTCGGCTTCATCGCCTGGAAGCTGTACCGCAAGGAGAAGGCACCGGCAGCCAATGCCGCAGCCGCGGGCGGCGACGCGGCCGCGCTCAATGCACTGGGCCGCCCGGCCGCACCGGCACCGACCGCCGAACTGAGCTGGGACGAGCTGCGCCCGGTCGATCCACTGGGCCTGGAGGTCGGCTACCGGCTGATCCCGCTGGTGGACGCCAACCAGGGCGGCGAGCTGATGGCGCGGATCAAGGGCGTGCGCCGCAAGCTCACCCAGGACGTCGGCTTCCTGATTCCCTCGGTACACATCCGCGACAACCTGGAACTGCCGGCCAACGGCTACCGCGTGCTGGTGCATGGCGTGCCGGTGGCCACCGCCGAGATCCATCCCGACCGCGAGCTGGCGCTGGACCCGGGCAGCGCGCTGGGCGCACTGGAGGGCATCGCCGGCAAGGACCCCGCGTTCGGCCTGGATGCCACCTGGATCCAGCCGCACCAGCGTGCCCAGGCCGAAACGCTGGGCTATACCGTGGTCGATCCGGCCACCGTGGTCGCCACCCACCTCTCGCACCTGATCCGCGAGCACGCGCCGGAACTGCTCGGCCACGAGGAGGTGCAGCACCTGCTGGCCAACCTGGCCAAGAGCGCGCCCAAGCTCGTCGAAGATCTGACGCCGAAGGCGCTGCCGCTGTCTGCGGTGGTGCGCGTGCTGCAGAACCTGCTGGTGGAGCGCATCCCGATCCGGCAGCTGCGCAAGATCGCCGAAGCGCTGGTCGAGCATGCGCCCAGCAGCCAGGACCCGGCCGTGCTGACCGCCGCGGTGCGCACTGCGCTGGGCCGCTTCATCGTGCAGGAGATCGCCGGAATGTCGGCGGAGCTGCCGGTGTTCACCCTCAACCCGCAATTGGAACGTGTCTTGCAGGAGTCCACGCAGGGCAACGGCGCCGCGCTGGAACCCGGACTCGCTGAGCGACTGCACCAGAGCCTGGCCGAATGTGTCAGCAAGCAGGAAGCCCGCAACGAGCCCGCGGTCGTGCTGGTACCCGGCCCGGTGCGCGCCGCGCTGGCCCGCCTGGTCCGCCACAGCGTTCCGTCGCTGTCGGTCCTGGCCTACAGCGAGGTGCCGGAAGACAAGCGCCTGAAGCTGGTCGGAACGATCAGCTGACGCCGCCCTTCGATGCGCCAGAAAACAGACACCACCTTCGAACCAACGCAACAGACAGACACCAAGGGGAACCCGCACCGTGCAGACCACCGACCACCCGAGTTCCCCGACCGCCACCCCGCCGTCTTCGTCCCGTGACCACAGCATGAAAATCAAACGATTCGTCGCCGCCGACATGCGCTCGGCCATGAACCTGGTGCGCAAGGAACATGGTCCTGACGCCGTGATCCTGTCCAACCGCCGGATCGAGGAAGGCATCGAGATCGTCGCCGCCGCCAACTACGACGAGAGCGCCGTGCAGCGTGCACTGGAGGCCTCGCGCCGCGACGTGGCCCCGCCGCCGGCGCCCAAGCCGCGCACCGCCGCCGATGCGGTGATCGCCGCGGTCACCCGCCGCCGCAGCAACACCCCGGCACCGGAACCGGTGGCCGCCACCACCTCGGCCGTCGCCGCCCTCGCCCGTGCGGCGGTCGGCGCCACCGGCCGCACCCTGGACAGCGCCGACGAGATCGTGCCGACCCGCGGCAGCACCGGCTTCGCCGCCACGCTGGCGCGCGCCGCCGTCAACGAACCGGCGCTGCCGGAACAGATCTTCGCCCCGTTCGCCGAGGCCATCGTCGCACCGGCCACCGCCGCTGCCGCACCGGCCAACCGCGCCCGCTTCCCGATCGATCCGCCGCACGAGGCGCATCACGAAAGCCCGGCAGCGGCCGTGCAGCCGCCGCCGCTGCCGACCGCTGCCGTGGCCGACGTGCAGCCCGGCATCGCCGCCAGCGAACCGGCACCGGTGCACGCCAACGACGAAGCCAGCCCGGTCCCGGTGCTGGCCCCGGCCCCGACGCTGACGGTGGTCGCCCAGGACGATGCCGAGATCCGCCAGCTGCGCCACGAAGTGGCCGGCATGCGCCAGGTGATCGAGCGCGAGATGAACCGCTTCACCGACGAGCGCCTGCGCGGCTGCCCGGTACGCGCCACCGCGCTGGACCTGATGGACGAATACGGCTTCGACGCCGGCCTGGCCCGCGACGTGGCCATGCAGATCCCGCTGGAGACCGAAGCGCACCGTGGCCGCGGCCTGATGCTGGGGCTGATCTCGCGCAAGCTGCCGATCGCTCCGGTCGACCCGCTGGAAGAAGGCGGCGTGATCGCCCTGGTCGGCCCGACCGGCGCCGGCAAGACCACCACCATCGCCAAGCTGGCCTCGCGCTTCGCCGAGAAGCACGCGCCCCGCGACGTGGCCCTGGTGACCACCGACACCACCCGCATCGGCGCCCGCGAGCAGTTGTACGGCTACGGCCGCCAGCTCGGCATCGCCGTGCACGAGGCCAACAGCGGCACCGACCTGGACCAGCTGCTGGAACGCCTGAAGGACTACAAGCTGGTGCTGATCGACACCGCCGGCCTGGGCCCGCGCGACCGTGCACTGGCCGCCCAGCTGCAGTGGCTGCGCGCCGCCCGCCAGGTCCGCACCCTGCTGGTGCTGCCAGCCAACACCAGCTTCGGCGACATGGACGAGGTGGTCCGCCGCTTCGGCGCCGCCAACCTGCAGGGCCTGGTACTGAGCAAGCTGGACGAGACCGGCCGCTTCGGCAACGCGCTGTCGGTGGCCGTCGACCACGCCCTGCCGATCACCTGGGTGACCGATGGCCAGGACGTTCCGGAGGACCTGCACCGGGCCAGTGCAGCCAATCTTGTACTTCGCCTTGAAGATTTGCGCCGAGCGGCCGATATGCCCTGCAACCCGGAGTTGAACCATGCCGTCGCGTGAGTACGCCAAGCTGACCAAGACCTTCCCGCTGTCGGCCACCCGCAGCGAGCCGCTCGGCCCTGTGCGCACCATTGCCGTCACCGGCGGCAAGGGCGGCGTGGGCAAGACCAACGTCTCGGCCAACCTGGCCGTGGCGCTGGCCGGCATGGGCAAGCGCACGCTGCTGCTGGACGCCGACCTCGGCCTGGCCAACATCGACGTGATCCTGGGGCTGAACCCCACCTTCACGCTGGCCGACCTGGTCGCCGGCCGCTGCTCGCTGGAAGACGTCATCGTTGAAGGCCCGAACGGCGTGCTGGTGGTCCCGGCCGCGTCCGGCCGCCGCCACATGGCCGAGCTGGCCCCGGCCGAGCATGTCGGCCTGGTCAACGTGTTCTCCGAACTGGAACGCGAGCTGGACATCATGGTGGTGGACACCGCCGCCGGCATCACCGACGGGGTGCTGACCTTCTGCCAGGCCGCGCAGGACACCGTGGTGGTGGTCTGTGACGAGCCGGCCTCGATCACCGACGCCTACGCGCTGATCAAGGTGCTGTCGCGCGAACGCGGCGTGGACCGCATCCAGGTGGTGGCCAACATGGTGCGCGACCCCAACGAAGGCCGCGTGCTGTACGAGAAGCTGACCCGCGTCTGCGAGAAATTCCTCGCCGATGTCTCGCTGAACTACCTGGGCTGCGTGCCGCAGGACGACTGGCTGCGGCTGTCGGTGCAGCGCCAGCAGCCGGTGGTGAAGGCCTACCCGTCCAGCCCGGCGGCGCTGGCGATCACCGAGATCGCCCGTCGCACCGCGCGCTGGCAGGCGCCGACCGAACCGCGCGGCGGCGTCGAGTTCTTCCTTGAGCGCATCCTCAAGCAACGCGGGGTGGCCGCATGAAAGGCGCAGCCCAGTACCGGGAGGTCCAGCGCTCGGCCGCCAACGAGGTGATCGCCCAGCACTCGGACCTGGTGCGGCGCATCGCCCACCACCTGGCCGCGCGCCTGCCGGCCAGCGTCGAAGTCGACGACCTGATCCAGGCCGGCATGATGGGCCTGATCGAGGCCTCGCGCAGTTACGACGCCGACCAGGGTGCCTCGTTCGAGACCTATGCCTCGATCCGCATCCGCGGTTCGATGATCGATGAGATCCGGCGGGGCGACTGGGTGCCGCGCTCGGTGCACCGCCGCGCCCGCGACGCCGCCGCCACCATCCGCCGTCTCGAGCAGAGCAGTGGCCGTGCCGCCAGCGCCACCGAAGTGGCTGCCGCGATGGACATGCCGCTGCCCGAATACCTGCGGCTGATGGAAGACGCCGCACGCGGCCAGGTGCTGAGCCTGGAGTCGCGCATCGAGGACCAGGGCGAGCTGGACACCGTCGCGCAGGGCGGCCCGACCCCACAGCAGGTGCTGGAGCGCGGCGAGTTCGGCCGCGAACTGGGCAAGGCCATCGGCCACCTGCCCGAGCGCGAACAGTTGGTGCTCTCGCTGTACTACGAGCAGGAACTGAACCTGAAGGAGATCGGTGCGGTGCTCGGCGTCAGCGAGTCGCGGGTCTGCCAGATCCACGGCCAGGCCGTGCTGCGCCTGCGTGGCCGGCTGAAGATTTTCGAGGCGGCGGACGCCGGCCTGGAAGAATGAACATCCCCGAGGCGGCTGCCCCCGGCCGCCCGGAATGAACAACAAAGGAACTCTGCTTTGAACAAGAACATGCGCATCCTGATCGTCGACGACTTTTCGACCATGCGTCGAATCGTCAAGAACCTGCTGGGCGATCTGGGCTTCACCAATACCGCCGAAGCCGAGGACGGGCATGCTGCGCTGTCGCTGCTGCAGAGCCAGCCGTTCGATTTCGTGGTCACCGACTGGAACATGCCGGTGATGACCGGCATCGAGCTGCTCAAGGCGATCCGTGCCGATGCCAAGCTGAAGACCCTGCCGGTGCTGATGGTCACCGCCGAAGCCAAGCGCGAGCAGATCATCGAAGCCGCCCAGAGCGGCGTGAACGGCTACATCATCAAGCCGTTCACCGCGCAGACCCTGGAAGAAAAGCTGGGCAAGATCTTCGAACGCCTGGCGGCCAGCGCCTGATGGACACAACGGTCGACAAGAACGCCCTCGCCCTGCGCCTGCAGGAAGCCCTGGACGCACTGGAGTCCGGTGACGAGGCCGCCTGGCGGCAGCGTATCGACGGACTGGTCGCGCTGCGCACGCAGCCGATGATGAGCGGCCTTTCGCGGCTGGCCCGCGAACTGGGACAGGCGCTGGGTGAACTGCCGACCGTACCCAGCGAAGCCGGTGAGCTGGATGACGCCTGCGCGCGCCTGGACCACGTGGTGGCAATGACCGAACAGGCCACGCACCGCACCCTGGACCTGGCTGAGGAATGCCGCAGTCTGACCGAACAACTGCGCGCCGAAGGCCTGCAGCCGGGCCAGGATGCGCAGCTTGAGCGCATCCGCCACAACCTCACCGAGATCGCCCTGACCCAGAGCTACCAGGACCTGACCGGGCAGATCATCCGTCGCGTGGTCGGCATCGTCCGCCGCGTGCACGAAGGCTTCGGCGCGCTCGGCCTGCCGCCGGAACAGCATCGCACCGACCCGGAACTGGCCGGGCCGGCACTGAAGGGACTGGACCGCCACGCGGTCTCGCAGAACGACGCCGACGACCTGTTGTCGGATCTGGGGCTGTAAGCATGAGCGCGGTATCCGACGACATCACTGCCGATTTCATCATCGAGGCACAGGAAATCCTGGACCGCCTGGGCGAACAGCTGGTGTCGCTGGAGCAGGCACCGCAGGACAGCGAGCAGCTCAATGCGGTGTTCCGCGGTTACCACACGCTCAAGGGTGGTGCCGGCTTCCTCGGCGTCACCGCCATGGTCGAGCTGTGCCACGCCGCCGAAGAAGCGCTTGGCATCGCGCGCGCTGGCCAGGCCGTGTTGCAGGCCCATCACTTCGACGCGGCCCAGCAATCGCTGGACTACCTGCAATCGATGCTCGATGCAGTGTCTTCCGGCACGGAACCGGGCTACGCCCCGCCGGAGCTGATCGCACAATTCGACATGCACGGCGGCGGAACCGTGGCCCCCACCGCCTCGGCACCCGCTGCCGGCGGCGGCGACCTGATCACCGAAGACGAATTCGAGGCCCTGCTCGACCAGCTGCACGGCGGCAACGCGCCCACTGCGGTTGCGCCAGCGAAGAAGGCCGACGACGGCCTGATCAGCGAAGACGAGTTCGAAGCCCTGCTTGACCAGCTGCACGGCGGTGCGGCCCCCGGCAGCAAAGCGGTCGCCGCCGCGCCGGTTGCTCCGCCGCCGGCACCCCGCCCGGCGGCGCCCACGCCGCCCGCGAAGCCGGCCGCCAAGCCGCTGGCCGAGGCCGAGCACACCGTGCGCGTGGACACCAAGCGCCTGGATGCGATCGTCAACCTGATCGGCGAACTGGTGCTGTCACGCAACCGGTTGAAGACGCTGCGCGCACGCCTGCGCGACGAAGAGCTGGACCGCGCGGTCTCCACCCTGGACATCGCCACCGCGCGCCTGCAGTCGGCGGTGATGCGTACCCGCATGCAGCCGGTCGGCAAGGTGTTCTCGCGTTTCCCCAAGGTGGCCCGCGACGTCGCCCGCTCGCTGAAGAAGGAAGTGGACCTTGAGCTGATCGGCGCCGAGACCGAGCTCGACCGCAACCTGGTCGAGGCCTTGGCCGACCCGCTGGTGCACCTGGTCCGCAACGCCATCGACCATGGCGTGGAAATGCCCGACCTGCGCGAGGCGCAGGGCAAGCCGCGGATGGGCCATGTGCGGCTGTCGGCCCAGCAGGAAGGCGACTATGTCAGCATCGAGGTGCAGGACGATGGCGCCGGCATCGACCCGGAAAAGCTGCGTGCGAAGGCACGCGAGAAGGGCCTGATCGACCCGGAAGCCGCGGCCCGCCTGAGCAGCGAGGAATGCCTGCACCTGGTGTTCCTGCCCGGCTTCTCGACCAAGCAACAGGTCACCGATATCTCCGGCCGTGGCGTCGGCATGGACGTGGTGCAGTCGCGCATCCGCGAACTGAGCGGCCAGATCCAGATCCAGTCGGAACTGGGCCGCGGCAGCCGCTTCCTGATCCGCGTGCCGCTGACCCTGGCCATTCTTCCTACCCTGCTGGTGCAGGCCGGCGAGGACGTCTACGCGCTGCCGCTGGCGCGCGTGATGGAAGTGCTGCACGCACCGCGCACCTCGCTGGGCTGGTTCGATGGGCGTGCCGTGCTCGACCGGCGCTCGCATACCCTGCCGCTGGTCGATCTGCGCCAGTGGCTGGATGTGACGCCAGCCGCGTCGACCCTGCTGACCATCGTGGTGCTGCAGGCCGGCGAGGCCCGCTTCGGCCTGGTCGTGGACCAGGTGCGCGGGCGCGAGGAAGTGGTGATCAAGCCGCTGCCCAAAGCCCTGCGGGGCCTGCGCGGTTACGCCGGTGCAACCTTGATCGGCGATGGTCGCATGGCGCTGATCCTGGATGTGGATGGCCTGCGATGAATCCCGCCGGGCCCTGCCCGGTGGCCCGAAAACTGTGACTACCGTCTGTACGCGATCTCCCGGTGTCTCAAGTCCCATTCATACACGCCGATACCGGAACCATGGATAGACTCAGCCTCATTGGACTCTTTCTCGCCCTGGCCTCGCTGGTCGGTGGCAGCATCCTCAAGGGCGCCGGCCTGGCGTCGTTGTGGTCGCCTGCGGCGTTCGTGATCGTCATCGTCGGCACCATCGCCGCGATCCTGCTGCACACCTCACCGGCGGTATTCAAGCACGCGTTCAAGATCGTGCGCTGGGTCGTGCGCCCGCCGCACAGCGACCGCCGTGAGCTGATCCAGCAGATCGTCGAGTGGAGCAACATCGCCCGCCGCCAGGGCCTGCTGGGCCTGGAGTCGCAGGTGGAAGCACAGCAGGACCCGTTCCTGCGCAAGGGCCTGCAGCTGCTGGTGGACGGCGTCGAACCGGAGTCGATGCGGCACATGCTGGAAATCGAACTGGGCAGCCAGGAACACCAGGACCAGGCCGGCGCCAAGGTGTTCGAGGCGATGGGCATCTATGCGCCGACGCTCGGCATCATCGGCGCCGTGCTGGGCCTGATCGCGGTGATGAAGAACCTGGCCGACCCGAGCAAACTCGGCCACGGCATCGCCGCCGCGTTCACCGCCACCATCTACGGCATCGCCTCGGCCAACCTGTTGTTCCTGCCGATTGCCGCCAAGCTCAAGAGTGTGATCTCGCACAACACCCGCGACCGCGAAATGGTCATCGAAGGCCTGATCTCGATTGCACAGGGCGAGAACCCGCGCAACATCGAAACCAACCTCTCCGGCTTCCTGCACTGACATGGCCCGCCGCAAGCACCACGAAGAGCACGCCAACCATGAAGCATGGGCGATCCCCTATGCCGACCTGATGACGCTGCTGCTCGCCTTCTTCGTGGTCATGTATGCCATTTCCTCGGTCAACGAGGGCAAGTACCGGATCATGGCCGACGCGCTCACCGACGCCTTCGGTGGTGCGCCGCGCACCATCAACCCGGTGCAGGTCGGCAACAAGCAGGTGCAGGGTGGCGGCTGGGACAGCCCGTCGGTGATCAAGTCCGGCACCAAGATCGGTCCGTCCGCACCGGCCCCGTCGCATGACCCGACGCTGCTGCCGTCGATGGCCTCGCAGATGCGCATGCCGGTATCGGTGCACAACCAGGAACAGATCGCGCGCGCCGAGCGCCAGCTCAACAGCATCGCCGACCGCCTCACCGCCGCGCTGGCGCCGCTGATCGACCGCGGCATGATCAGCGTGCGCCGCACCGAACTGTGGATCGAGGTCGAGATCAACAGTGACATCCTGTTCCCCACCGGTTCGGCCGCGCTGGACGTGCACGCACGGCAGACCCTGGCCAGCCTGGCCGACGTGCTGCGCGATGTGCCCAACAGCGTGCGCGTGGAAGGCCACACCGACAACGTGCCGATCGCCACCGCCACCTTCCCCTCCAACTGGGAACTGTCGGCCGGGCGCGCGGCCAGCGTGGTGCACCTGTTCGCCGACCAGGGCGTGCAGCCGTCACGGCTGGCGATGGTCGGCTACGGCCAGTTCCGCCCGCGCGAAGAGAACGACAGCGCGCAGGGCCGCAACCGCAACCGCCGGGTGATGGTCATCATCCTGGCCGACACCTCGCACTCGGTCGATCCGCTCGGGCAGCGCCTGAACGCTGCCACCGGCGCCGTCGACACCAGCGCCACCGAACAAGCCGCCGCAACTCCGGCTAGCGCCCCCACCTCCCCCATCGCACCGGTGAAGTTGCCGCCGGTGCCGGCTGGCAGCCGCGTCGGCGCCGCCGTTCCCCCGGCAATGAAGGAGTAAACCGATGCGCATCTGGGCAGTCGCCAACCAGAAGGGCGGAGTCGGCAAGACCACCACCACCCTCGCCCTCGGCCGCGGCCTGGCCGCGCTCGGCCACCGCGTGCTGCTGATCGACCTCGATCCGCATGCCTCGCTCAGCCGCGCCTTCGGCGTGCCGGTGGATCCGCCGCCGGCCGGCGTGCTGGAACTGTTCGGCGCACCACCGGCCGACCTGTCCAGCCTCTGCCATGCCAGCAGCATCCACGGCCTGGACTACGTCTGCGCGCAGTCGGCACTGGCCACGCTGGAGCGCCGCAGCGCCAACCAGCCCGGCCTCGGCCTGGCCCTGCAGAATGCACTGGCACGCCACCAGGGCCAGCACGACTACATCCTGCTGGACTGCGCGCCGACCCTCGGCCTGCTGATGATCAATGCCTTGGCCGCCGCCGACCGCCTGATCATCCCGACCCAGGCCGAGCCGCTGGCCCTGCACGGCCTGGATGGCATGGTCCGCACCGGCGAGATGGTCGAGCGCTCGCGCCGCCGCCCGCTGCCGATCTCGATCCTGCCCACTCTGTTTGATCGCCGCACCCGCGCCGGCAACGAATCGCTGCGCACCATGCAGGACCGTCACGGCGCGCGCGTATGGGAAGACGCGATTCCGATCGACACCCGCATCAGCAATGCCGCCGGCCTCACCCTGCCCAGCGTCGGTGAGGACTACCCGGGCCGCGGCCTGGCCGCGTATCGCCGCGCCCTGAACTGGATTCTCGGCGAGGACGCTCGCGCCCTGGAGCAGGCCGCATGAACAGCACCGGCGTACTGGACGACTACCTGGACGAACTGCTGGGCGAAGCGATTGTCGCAGCGCCACCCGCTGCGCCGCCGCCCGCCAGCGCCCCGCCGAGCGAAGCGGCCGCCGAGCGCGAGCCGACCTGGGACGACCTGCCGGCTGAAGTGATCTACGAAACCGACACCGTGGCCGCTGCCCCGGCCGCGGACGACGCCACGCTCGAGGCCGCGTTCGAGGCGGCGGCAACGATCGAGCGCGAGCCGACCTGGGACGACCTGCCGGCCGAAGTGATCTACGAAACCGACACCGTGGGCGCTGCCCCGGCCGCGGACGACGCCGCGCTCGAGGCCGCATTCGAGGCCGCCGCAACACCTGCCGTCGCCGAAGGCGAACCGACCTGGGATGACCTGCCAGACGAGCTGCTGCACGAGACGGCCCCGGCGCCGGTCACCGCAAGCCCCGGCCCGGAACCCACCTGGGACGACCTCCCGGACGAGGTGATCTACGAGACCGATACGGCTGACAGCCATCAACTCGCCCATACCGACAGCCCGGGCCTGCAGGCGGCGTTCGAAGCTGCCGCGGGCGGCGAAGACGTCGCCACGCCGCCGCCGGCCGTGGTTGCGGCGCCGGTACCACCGGCAGCACCGCGAGCAGCCGCCGCACCCACCGCACGCGCCGCAGCCGTACCGCCACCGCGGGTCGCCGTGGACGCCCCCGCAGCCAGCCGCCCCAGCAGCTGGCAGGAACTGCAGGCGCAGGCGCACCACCCGGCCAGCAGCCCGCACCCGCAGAACCGCCGCGCCGGCGAGCGCACCTCGCGCTGGCTGCGCCTGCGCTGCGGCACCCAGGCCTATGCGCTGGAGCTGCTGAAGGTGCAGGAAGTGGTACTGCCGGTGCCGCTGCTGCCATTGCGCGGCACCGCACCGGCCATGCTCGGCATCATGAACCTGCGTGGCCAGGTAGTGCCGGTGATGGACCTCGGCCTGCACCTCGGTGCCGCCGCCGCCGAGGACGACGCGCAGACCCGCATCGTGGTGCTGGAGGAAGACGGCGAGACCATCGGCCTGCGCGTGTCGGCCGTGGAAGATGTCGCCAACCTCACCGATTCGCAGATCGAGCCACCCGATACCGCGCGCATCTGCCAGATCTCCAACGATCTGTTCCGCGGCGTGGCCCGGGTCAGCCAGCGCCCGATGATCCTGCTCGACGCCACGCAACTGTTGAGCTGAGTCGGCGCATCGCGCCGATTCTTCTAAAGAACCCCGCCGGGGTGCCGTTATGGATCACGGAACCGTTTGTCCGGAGCAACGATGAGCACTGTCGAACTGGGTGGGGATCTCGGCATCGAGAGCAGCACCGAGCTCAAGAACCGCCTCGCCCCGCTGGTGGCGCAGGCCGGCGAGCTGACCCTGGATGCAAGCCAGGTCGCCCGCATCCACACCGCCGCCATACAGGTGCTGTGTGCGTTCGTGCAGGCCCGCCGCGAGGCAGGCCTGGGCACCGGCTTCCACGGTTGCTCCGCAACCTTCCGTGACGCCGCGCGCCTGCTGGGCGTCACCCAGGCCCTGGGCCTGGACGCAACCCATGACAACCTGAAATCTGTGGAGAACGCTGCATGAGCGCACGTATCTTGGTGGTGGACGATTCGGCGTCGATGCGCCAGATGGTTTCCTTCGCCCTCACCTCGGCCGGTTTTGCCGTCGAAGAAGCTGAAGACGGCGCGGTCGCGCTCGGTCGCGCCAAGGGCCAGCGCTTCAATGCGGTGGTCACCGACGTCAACATGCCTAACATGGACGGCATCGCGCTGATCCGCGAACTGCGCCAGCTGCCGGACTACAAGTTCACCCCGCTGCTGATGCTGACCACCGAGTCGGCCGCCGACAAGAAGTCCGAAGGCAAGGCCGCCGGTGCCACTGGCTGGCTGGTCAAGCCATTCAATCCGGAACAGCTGGTCGCCACCGTGCAGAAAGTGCTGGGCTGATCGCCCGGCACCGCTCCCCTTCTTCGCTTCCGGACCACCACTGCCATGAGCATGGACCTGCAACGCTTCCACGCCACCTTCTTCGAGGAGAGCCGCGAAGGCCTCGACGCGATGGAGGCTGGCCTGCTGGCCCTGGAATCGGGGCAGCAGGACGCGGAGATCATCAATTCGGTGTTCCGCGCCGCCCACTCGATCAAGGGCGGCGCTGGCACCTTCGGCTTCGATGCGATCGCCGGCCTGACCCACGTGCTGGAAACGCTGCTCGATGAGCTGCGTGCCGGCAAGCGGGCACTGGAAGGCCACGCCGTCGACGCCATGCTGTCCTCGGTGGACGTGCTGCGCGCCCTGTTGCGCGAAGCCGAACACGGCCAGGCCGCCGATCCCGCGGCCGTCGCCGCGGTGAAGGCACGCCTGGAAGCGGTGCTCTCCGGCCAGGCCGCGCCAAGCGCCCCGGCCGCCGCGGCCGCCGCGGCCGCCAAGGTGGACGACACGCCGGAAGCCTGGCAGATCGGCTTCACCCCGGCACCGTCGCTGTTCATGAGCGGCAACGATCCGCTGCGCATCATCCGCGAACTGGAACACCTCGGGTCGCTGCAGGTCGCCGCGCGCATCGAGCGCCTGCCCGGCTTCGCCCAGCTTGACCCGCTCGAGGCCCACCTGGCGTGGGACCTGGGCCTGGTCGGCAAGGTGCCGCGCAGCAAGATCGAAGACACCTTCGCCTGGGTGCTGGACGACTGCGAACTGGACATCCGTCCGGCGGCGCCGCCGAGCCTGGCCACCCAGGCCCCGTCCGCAACAGCCCCTTCCACACCGGCTCCTGCGGCACCTGCCGCACCCGCGCCCGCGGCCAGCGGCGGCGCACCCCAGGAAGCCGAAACCTCGATCCGGGTCAGCGTCGACAAGGTCGATGCACTGATCAACCTGGTCGGCGAACTGGTCATCACCCAGGCCATGCTCAAGCAGGTCTCGCACGCGCTGGACCCGGTTCTTGCCGAGAGCCTGTTCGCCGGCCTGGACCAGCTTGAGCGCAACACCCGCGACCTGCAGGAAGCGGTGATCGGCGTGCGCATGCTGCCGGTCGACGCGGTGTTCCGCCGCTTCCCGCGCCTGGTCCGCGATCTGTCCAGCCGCCTCGGCAAGCAGGTGCGCCTGCGCACCGTCGGCGAAGGCACCGAGCTGGACAAGGGCCTGATCGAGAAGATCGCCGATCCGCTGGTGCACCTGGTACGCAACTCGATCGACCACGGCCTGGAAATGCCCGATGTGCGCCGCGGTGCGGGCAAGGACGAAACCGGCACGATCACCCTGGCCGCCTCGCACCAGGGCGGCCACATCGTCATCGAAGTCAGCGACGATGGTCGCGGCCTGGACCGCGCCAAGATCCTGTCCAAGGCGCACGAGCGTGGCCTGGCCGTGCCGGACAACCCGACCGATTCGCAGGTCTGGGACCTGATCTTCCAGCCCGGCTTCTCCACCGCCGATGCGGTGACCGATCTGTCCGGCCGTGGCGTCGGCATGGACGTGGTCCGCCGCAACATCCAGGCGCTGGGCGGCGAAGTGCAGATCGAGAGCAGCCTGGGCAGTGGTACGCGCACGCTGATCCGCCTGCCACTGACCCTGGCCATCCTCGATGGCATGACCGTGGCGGTGGCCGGTGAAACCCTGATCCTGCCACTGGCCTATGTGCTGGAAGCCCTGCAGCCGCAGGCCGAGGACATCCGCAGCATGGCCGGCGAAGGCCGCGTGCTGCGCGTGCGCGGCGAGTACCTGCCGATCCTGTCGCTCAGCGAGTACTACGGCTACGGCAACCGTGCGCCGGGCAGCGAATCGCTGGTGGTGGTGGTCGAGGGCGATGGCCAGAAGATCGCGCTGGAAGTGGACGAGCTGGTCGGCCAGCAGCAGGTGGTGGTGAAGAACATCGAGAACAACTACCGCCGCATCGGCGGGGTGTCCGGTGCCACCATCCTCGGCGACGGCCGCGTCGCCCTGATCGTCGATATCGGCGGCCTGGTGCGCTCGCTGCGGATGCCACAGGCCGCCTGATTCCCATTGCAGGCTGTCCAGAACCGCCGCCCTTCGGGGCGGCGGTTTTTGTTTGCGCGCCCCATTCCACCCGGGGTCAGATCCCTTCTGTGAACTCCGTCGGCGCCGCGCTTTCGCATGCAGCTACGCCACGCAAGCGAAAGCCCCGTCACGGCAGCACTTTCGCGCCCGCCCCCCCTACGCAACCGAATGTGATCTGCGTCCATAAAGTCCGCGCGGACCGCGCCGTTATTTCGCATTGACGGCCGTCACCGAACCCCACCGGGCACTCCCGTTCGCTCTGCAACCACCCCCGGCCGACGCACCTGCGCGGCACCCTGCCCACCTGGAGCACCCTGCATGAAGTGGTTCCAAGATCTGCCCATCGCCCGCAAGCTGGCCGTGGGGTTCACCCTCACCACGTTGATGACCCTGGTCCTCGGCGCCTTCGCACTGTTGCGCCTGAGCGAGGCCAACACGCAGCTGGGCGAGATGGCCGGCAACGATATTCCGTCGGTCCAGCACCTGGGCGAAGCCCGCTCGCAGCTGGGTGAATTCCGCACCTACGAGCTGGCGTTGCTGAGCATGCTCGACCAGCCGGACAAGGTGACCGACTACAACAAGCGCATGGACGACACCGCCAGGACCGTGCACGAGGAACTGGCCGCGTACGCGGCGTTGCCGGCGCTGGCCAGGGAACGCGAGCTTTACCAGGCCGCCAACGTGCAGCTGGAGCGCTACTTCGCCGCCAACAAGGCGATGCGCGACGCCGTAGCTGCAGGTGACGGCGCGCTCGCGCAGCAGATCTCCGACGAGCAGTCGCGCCCGGCGCGCCGTGAACTGTTCGCGGCGATGAAGACGCTCGGCACCCACATCGCCGGCCTGATGGACGCCAAGATCGCTGCCGCCAACGCCACCCACCGCACCAGCATGATCGCCATCATCGGCTGCATCGTGCTGCTGTCGCTGGTCGCGGCCGCGCTGGCCACGGTGATCTCTCGCGCCGTCACCGGCCCGCTCGGCAAGGCCGTGCACGCGATCCAGGCCGTCGCCCGCGGCGACCTCAGCGTCAGCACCCAGGCCACCAGCAAGGATGAGGCCGGCAAGATGCTGGCCGCCACCGCCGAGATGACCGCCATGCTGCGCCGCTTCAGCGAGCAGACCCAGCTGATGGCGCAGATGCATGCTGGCCCGGACATCAGCCACCGCATCCCGGAAGACTTCCCGGGTGTCTACGGCCAGCTGGCCGGCGGCATCAACACGGTGATCTTCGAACACCTGGACGCGATCCGCGATGCCATCGACGTGCTCAACCAGTACGCCATCGGCAATCTGGCCCCGGATGCGCGCCGCCTGCCCGGCAGCCGCGCGATCCTGCACGAATCGATGGACGCGGCCAAGGCCAGCCTGCTGGCGATCAACACGCAGATCCAGCAGCTGGCCGAGGCCGCCGCCGCCGGTGACTTCAGCCAGCGCGGCGACGCCCAGCGTTTCCAGCACGACTTCAAGCTGATGATCGAGCACCTCAACACCATGATGCAGGTGGCCGACGGCAACCTCGGCCAGCTGTCGCAGCTGCTGCAGTCGATCGCCGCCGGCGACCTGACCGCACGCATGGACGGGCAGTTCAACGGCGTGTTCGCCCGCATGCGCGACGACGCCAACACCACCGTCGCCCAGCTGACCCAGATCGTCGGCCAGATCCAGGCCAGCGCCTCCAGCATCACCCTGGCCGCCGGTGAGATCGCCTCGGGCAACAGTGACCTGTCGCGCCGTACCGAGCAGCAGGCCGCCAACCTGGAAGAAACCGCCGCCTCGATGGAGGAACTGACCTCCACCGTGCGCCAGAACGCCGAACATGCCCGCCAGGCCAACCAGCTCGCCATCGGCGCACATGGCGTCGCCTCGCAGGGTGGCGAGGTGGTCGGCCAGGTGGTCACCACCATGTCGGCCATCGAAGCCTCGTCGAAGAAGATTGCCGAGATCATCTCGGTCATCGACGGCATCGCGTTCCAGACCAACATCCTGGCGCTGAACGCCGCGGTGGAAGCGGCGCGTGCCGGTGAACAGGGCCGCGGCTTCGCCGTGGTCGCCAGCGAAGTGCGCACCCTCGCCCAGCGCTCGGCCGCCGCCGCCAAGGAGATCAAGGGCCTGATCGACGATTCGGTCGGCAAGGTCGCCGAAGGCTCCAGCCTGGTGCACCAGGCCGGCAGCACCATGGGCGAAATCGTCGCCTCGGTGCAGCGCGTGACCGACATCATGGCCGAGATCTCGGCCGCCTCGCAGGAACAGTCGGCCGGCATCGAACAGGTCAACCAGACCGTGGTGCAGATGGACGAAACCACCCAGCAGAACGCCGCGCTGGTGGAAGAGGCCACCGCCGCCGCCCGCGCCATGGAAGACCAGGCCGTGCAGCTGGGGGAAGCCGTGGCCCGCTTCCGGCTGGCATCGCAGGCGACCCCGGGCACCGCGCCGCGCCTGACCACCGCACCGCTGCCGCGCCAGGTAGCGGCCGCTGCCCCCGCCCACAGGCCGGCACCTGCACGCACGCTGCGCGGCTCGAGCGCCCAGCCGGCACTGGCCGTCGACGGCGACTGGCAGGAGTTCTGACCCCACGCGGAAAGCATCCACGCATGGCATGGATCTACCTGCGTGGCACATCGGGGTCAGGTTCCTTTCCTCCGGCAAAGGGATCTGACCCCTCACGCATGGAAAGTGATGTAATTCTCACTTCATAATCCGATGCAGAGGCCGATATCCCCATCGAGCCTCGCGCCAACGCGTGCTGGCGCCCGCCCCTGACCGTAGATTCCATGTCCGACGGCAACGACACTGCAGTGCATGATGTCCACGCGGCCGATGCCGCTGACGAACGTTTCCTGGTCCGCAACCCGCGCCAGCTGCGCCAGTTGCTGCGCTCGCTGATCGACCAGCGATCGCTGATCAATGCGCATATCGACGGCCGCGACCGCTCGTTCCCGACGGCGCTGCTTGATCTTGACGAGGACGAAGACTACCTGCTGCTCGATGGCAGCCCGCAGGAAGCGTCCAACCGCGCCGCCGAGCAGGCCGACCACCTGCTGTGCTTCGCCCAGCTTGAACGTGTGCTGGTGCGGTTCCGCCTGCATGAACTGCAGCGCGTGGACAACGACGGCCACGTTGCGTTCCGTGCGCCCTTGCCGGACGAGCTGGTGCACCTGCAGCGACGCGAGCTGTACCGGCTGGAGACGCCGGTTACCGACTCGCCGCAGCTGCTGCTGCCGCCCGGCGAAGCCCGCGCCGAAGCGTTGTCGATGCGGGTGGTGGACATCAGCGGCGGCGGCCTGGCTGTGGTCGTGCCCAACGACTGCGCGGTGTTCGGCCTGCAGAAGCGCTATCCGGCGCAGCTGTCACTGCCCGATGGCCCGGACCTGGACATCGAACTGGTGGTCTGCAACCTGCTGCCGCAGCGCCAGCCCAACGGCATCGAGGTCAAGCGCGTGGGCATGCGCTTCGACACCCTGCCGCGCGGCGCCGACAGCGCCATCCAGCGCTACATCTTCCGTATCGACCGCCAGCGCAAGGCCCGCCGCAACGGCGAGATGTGAGGCAATCCGGCCGGCACTACCGCTCCCCGGTGGATCCACGCCATGCGTGGATGCCCCGGGCACCACAGCTAAAGTCCCCCAGCGAGGGGCCGATATCGAGCCTGACACCGGGACTTCCGGCAGAACCAGGACCCCTCGATGAACGACAAGACCAGCTCCGCCGCCAGCGCCGGTGGCGAATTCCTCAGCTTCACCCTCGGTGCCGAGCACTACGGCGTGGACATCCTCAAGGTGCAGGAAATCCGCGGCTATGACGCGGTAACCCGCGTGCCGGATGCCCCGGACTACATCAAGGGCGTGATCAACCTGCGCGGCACCATCGTCCCGGTCATCGACCTGCGCCTGAAGCTGCGCCTGGACAACGCCCGCTACGACGCCTTCACCGTGATGATCGTGCTGAACGTGGAAGACCGCGTGGTCGGCATCGTGGTGGACAGCGTCTCGGACGTGATTCCGTTGTCCGCCGAGCAGATCCGCCCGACCCCGGAGTTCGGCGCCGCCGTCGATACCCGCTTCATCTCCGGCATCGGTACCCACGATGACCGCATGCTGATCCTGCTGGACATCGAGACCCTGCTCGACAGCGCCGACATGGGCCAGGCCGCCGTTGCCGAAGACGCCGCCGCCTGATCCAGCGGACCTGCTTCACGTTCTGGTCACACAACCCTTCAGTTCCCCCTGGCGGTGCCGATAGGGGGACAGAAGCCGGTCGCGCAGGAGCGCGCAGAACCGGAACGACCATCACCATCCCCGGAGATACACCTCGATGAAGTCCCTGCTTGCGTTCGTCTCGGCCGCTGTCCTGGCCACCACCGCCTCCTCCGCGTTCGCGCAGTCGGCCGACATGATCCCGCCGGAACTGGCACCGCGCTCGGTCGGCAAGGACGGCATGGTCTGTGGCAAGGTCGAAAAGGCCCGCTACGCAGAAGGTTCCGAAGGCCAGCCGACCTTCCTGTACATGGGCGGCGCCTTCCCGCGCCACACCTTCTCGGCCCGCATCGCCGGCGAGAACCGCGGCAAGTTCTCCTTCCCGCTGGAAACCCTGGAAGGCAAGACCGTGTGCGTGATCGGCAAGATCCAGCGCGACGCCTCGCGTGCGGAAATCGAAGTCAGCTCGCCGGCTGGCCTGAAGCTGGCCAACATCAAGTAATCCGCTGTCCGTCGAACCACGCCGGACCTGGCGCCGGCGTGGTTTCTGCTGCAACCGGGCCCGATGCCCGGGCGCGTCTGCCTTAGGAGCTCGCAACGCCCATGCCGTGGATCAACAACCTGAAACTGATGCCGAAGCTGCTGCTGACCTTCGGCGTCCTCCTGCTGGTGATGCTGCTGCAGGGCATCGTCGCCTATCGCGGCCTGCATTCGCTGAACAACGTCACCACCGAGTTGGCCGGTTCGCGCATGGAAAGCATCCGCATGGCCGGCGAGATGCGCGGCATGCTGGGCGAGTACCGCAACGCCGCCTACCAGCAGCTGATCCGCGCCAGCGATGACGTCAAGTCCGACGCGCGCAAGCAGGCCGTCGAGCTGCGCGGGAACATGGACAAGTCGATCAAGGGCTACCCGGCGCTGGTCGACAATGCGCAGCAGAAGAAGCTGTTCGACACCTTCGCCAAGGAATGGAAGGACGCCCTGGCCTCCTATGACAGCGTCACCGAGATGCTGGAACTGGACCTGCCGGACGACGCCATCGATACCTTCGTCGGCGAGACCCGCACCAAGCACCGCAAGGCCGCTTCGGCGCTGGAAGCACTGATCGCCGAAGACAACCGCCTCGCCCGCGCCTCGCGCGAAGAGGCCGAATCCACCTACGCCGCCTCGTCCGTGCTGACCGTGATCGCCCTGCTGGGCGGCGCCGCGCTCGGCCTGGTGCTGGTCTGGCTGTTCGCCCGCGCCCTGGTCGGCAGCGTGCGTGGCGCCGTCTCGGTGGCCAACGACGTGGCCGGCGGCAAGCTCGATGGCCACATCGATGTCAGCCGCCAGGACGAAGTCGGCGAGCTGATGCAGGCCATGCAGCGCATGCAGCGCGACCTGCGTGAGCGCATCGAAACCGACCAGGCCGTCGCACGCGAGAACCTGCGCATCCGCACCGCGCTGGACTACAGCTCGACCGGCGTGTACCTGACCGACACCAGCAACACCATCGTCTACAGCAATCGCGCCCTGCAGCAGACCCTGAGCCAGTACCAGGACGAAGTGCGCCGCGACCTGCCGGACTTCGACGCCCAGGCCTCGCTGATCGGCAAGCCGGTTACCGTGCTGGAACACCGTGGCGAGATGGACCAGACCCTGCTCGGCAACCTGAAGGCGCACGGCGTCGCCCGTCGCCCGATGCAGTACGGCGATGCCCAGTTTGCGCAGGTGGTCTCGACCATCCGCAATGAAGGCGGCGACACCGTCGGCTACGTGGTGGAATGGCGTGACCGCACCCAGGAAGCGCTGGTCGAGGCCGAAGTGGCCCGCGTGATCGCCCAGGCCGCCGCCGGCGACCTGTCCGGCCGCATCGACGCCAGCGACAAGGAAGGCTTCTTCCTGCAGCTGGCCCAGCAGATCAACGGCCTGCTCGACGCCAACGCCGGCAGCATCGAACAGATCTCCGGCCTGCTCGCCGCGCTGTCGCAGGGTGACCTGACCGTGCGCATGCACGGCGACTACCAGGGCGTGTTCGCCCGCATGCGCGACGATGCCAACGCAACCGCCGCACAGCTGAGCGAGATCGTTACTCGCATCAAGCAGTCCAGCCGCGCGATCAATTCGGCCGCCGGCGAAATCGCCTCCGGCAACAGCGACCTGTCGCGCCGTACCGAACAGCAGGCCGCCAACCTGGAAGAAACCGCCGCCTCGATGGAGGAACTGACCTCCACCGTGCGCCAGAACGCCGAACACGCCCGCCAGGCCAACCAGCTCGCCATCGGCGCGCATGGCGTCGCCTCGCAGGGTGGCGAAGTGGTCGGCCAGGTGGTCACCACCATGTCCGCCATCCAGGCCTCGTCGAAGAAGATCGCCGAGATCATCAGCGTCATCGACGGCATCGCCTTCCAGACCAACATCCTGGCGCTGAACGCCGCGGTGGAAGCGGCCCGTGCCGGTGAACAGGGCCGTGGCTTCGCCGTGGTCGCCAGCGAAGTGCGTACCCTCGCCCAGCGCTCGGCCGCTGCCGCCAAGGAAATCAAGGGCCTGATCGACGATTCGGTCGGCAAGGTCAACGACGGCTCGGCGCTGGTGCACAAGGCCGGCGCCACCATGGGCGAAATCGTCGCCTCGGTGCAGCGCGTGACCGACATCATGGCCGAGATCTCGGCCGCCTCGCAGGAACAGTCGGCCGGCATCGAGCAGGTCAACCAGACCGTGGTGCAGATGGACGAAACCACCCAGCAGAACGCCGCGCTGGTGGAAGAAGCCACCGCCGCCGCCCGCGCCATGGAAGAACAGGCCGGCCACCTCAGCGAAGCCGTGTCGATCTTCGTGGTCGACGAAGCCGAGGCAGTGACCGCCCCACGCGTCACCGCCCCGGCGCCGCGTGCCGCCGCCCCGGCAGCTCCGGCCCCGGTCGCACCGCCGGCCCGCCGCACCGCAGGCGGGCGCCCGATGGCGACCGAGCTGGCCGACGGAGACTGGCAGGAGTTCTGATGCCACGCCTGGAGGGCCGGTCGCAGCACCGGCCCTCCTTTCCGGCGCAGCCGTCACTGCGGCTGGCGGAGCCTGTAACTCTTGTGCAGCAGGCCATCGGGGCTGCCTGCGTTGACGATGGCGGCGCGCACCCACACCAGCTTTTCCTTCAATCGCCGGATGTGACCCCGGCGCACGTGGGTGCGCGGCCCCGCCGCCCCCCCGCCCGGCCCGGTGCCGTCCGGCGCGGCCGTGGCGCCATCCACCTCGAACACCCGGTAGCTGAAGAACGGCTGCTTGCCTCTGCGCAACCGCCGCTTGTTCAGCGCCACCGATGCCGGCCGCTCCACCGACGCGACATTGGCGCAGTTGAGCACGCAGCAGGTCTGCAACAGCATGGCCACCTCGTCGCGACAGTCCTGCACGATCTGCGCCTTCACCGCCGCACTGCCCTGCTGCTCCACCGCCCAGGCGTGCCATTCCGGCAGCAGCGCGAACGGCGCAACCCGGAACTGCTGCAAGGGTTTCCCGGACGCCATCGCTTCCACCGGGGCATTGACCAGGCGCGTGGGCAGGCTGGCTTCTTCTGGCCGGTACAGGCTCAACGGATTCTGGTGCGGCAGGAACACCCCTCCCAGTGGCACTTTCCACGCGGCCGCATCGGCCTGCCAGTAGATCGGGATCACCACCACGCCACCGGCCGGTTCGTCCAGGAAGCACTCCGTGGCCGGAAAGGCCGCGGCGACTTCGCTGTTCATGTTCAGGCACAGCGCGATGCGCCGGGGCGCCGCATGGCCCGCCCCTTTGTAGCCCGGCAACCCGTCAGGCAGGATCCACGCCGCTTCCAGCGCCATCACCTCGAACGGCGGGCGCGCCATGTCCACGTGCACCTGGCGCAGCTCACGCAGATCGATCATCTCCGCGCAATTGGGCAGCAGGAACTTCACGCTGCGATGCAGGTAGCTGGCGATGGCTTCATGGGCCTGGCGGATGCCCGGCATGCTGCCCTTGATCCGGGGAATCAGCGCGTTCATTTCTTCCAGTGCATGCGCTGCATAGTTCAATAATTCGATGTGACCTTCCATCGCCGTACAGATGTGCTCCATTCCTTTCCGCCCGTCCGGCGGTGCGATCGAAGTCTAGGAATGGCATCAGTACAATCAACAAATTGTCCTAGATACACTCGGCGCACGGATGGCACGCTCACGGTTCAAGCAGGTAGTCGATGGCCTCGTATCGGACATCCAGAGCGGGAACCTGCGCCCTGGAACCCGCCTGCCCACCCATCGCGAGCTCGCCCGCCGCCATGATCTGGCGCTTGCCACCGCCAGCCGCGTCTACGCCGAGCTGGCCCGGATGGGCCTGGTCATCGGTGAGATTGGTCGCGGCACCTATGTGCGCCAGGCGTTCGGCGCACGGGGCATGGCCTGCGACATGCTGGCCGGTCTCGGCAGCGGCATCGACCTCAACGCCAACATGCCCACCGCGTTCGGCCAGGACACGCAGCTTCGCCGGGCCCTGCGCCACCTCTCGCAGCAGGGCGACCTGGAAGCACTGCTTCTGTACCAGCCGCCCCTGGGTCGGCCCCAGGAGCGCCAGCTCGTGGCCGACTACCTGGTGCAGCGCGGGGTACCTACCGATGCCGGACGGGTGGCCCTGGTCCAGGGCGCCCAGCACGGATTGACCGTCGCCCTGCTGGGCGCACTGTGCCCCGGCGATGCCATCGCCGTGGACGCCTTGACCTACCCTGGTTTCAGGCAGATCGCGGCGATGCTGCGGATGGAGATGATCCCGGTGCCGGTCGGCCCGGAGGGCACCGACCTGCAGGCACTGCGCACGCTGTGCAGCCAGCGCCGGGTCAAGGCCGTGTACTGCATGCCGACCATGCACAACCCGCTGGGCTTCGTCCTGACGCTGCAGCAGCGCCAGGAGCTGGCCGCGATCGCCCGCCAGCATGGCCTGCTGGTGCTGGAAGATGCGGCCTACGCCTATCTGGCCGCGCCCGCCGTGGTACCCGTGGCGGCGCTGGCACCGGAACGCACCGTGTACATCGGCGGCCTGTCCAAGAACCTCGCCACCGGCCTGCGATTCGGCTACATCAGTGCGCCGCCGGCCATGATGGGCGCAATCGAGCGCGCGATCCGCGCCACCACGGTCAACTCGCCGGCACTGGTGACGGCGCTGGTGCGCCGCTGGCTGATGGATGGAACCGTCGACCGCATGGAACGCCACCGCCGCGCCGACGCCCGGCACCGGCAGGCACTGGCACGGCGTCTGCTGGAAGGTGTCGCGCTGGTCGGCCACCCTGGTTCCTACCTGCTGTGGCTGCCACTGGAAGGGCGCGACCGCGCCGAGGCGATCTGCCAGGACCTGCATGAGCAGGGCATCGTGCTTTCGACCGCCGCGCCGTTCGCGGTCGGAACCCACGTTCCCAACGCGCTGCGCATCGCGCTGGGAACGGTCGATCCGTCCACCCTGGAACGCGCCCTGGCGCAGGTACGCTTGCGCCTGGATCAGCTGGCTGGCTGAACGGCCGCGGCCCGCCGTTCGCGCGCGGCTCAACCCTGGGCCCGCGCGGCCGATAACGGGGGTGTCACCGCTTGTCCCGCTGTGACCGGCTCGGCGCCGCCCGCCCGTTTCGACCTGGTCCTGCTCGATGAATCTCCTGCATCGCTGGCAACACTACTTCAGCAACCTCTCCGTCCGGCGCAAGCTCAACCTGCTGACGCTGCTCATCGCGCTCGGCGTGATCGCGCTCTCGGTGATCGCTGCCCGCATGCAGTACCTGGACCTCACCGAGACCCGCAAGACCGCGCTGAAGACCCAGGTCGAACTCAGCTACGGCATCCTCCAGCACTACCACCGCCTGGCCGCTACCGGCGAGCTCAGCGAAGAGGCCGCCAAGGGCGCCGCGCTGCAGGCGCTGGAATCGATGCGCGCCGAGAACGATACGTACTACTTCAACATCTACGACACCGGCTACCGCCTGCTGATGCACCCGTTCCGCAAGGACCTGGTCGGCAAGGACATGAAGGACTTCCGCACCGACGATGGAGTACGCATCTACTACGACCAGGTCGAAGCGGCCAAGGCCGGTGGCGGCTTCGTCAACTACCGCTGGGCCAAGCCCGGCAGCAAGGGCGACGTCGGGAAGGTGGCCTACGCTGGCCTGTTCGCGCCCTGGAACTGGGTGGTCAGCAGCGGCGTCTACATGGACGACGTGCAGAAGCAGGCACTGGTGTTCACCGCCATCATGGCAGTCTCCGGCGGCGTGCTGGTGCTGATCGTGCTGGCCCTGAGCTGGGTCATCGGCAACCGCATCGCGCGCCCGCTGAAGCAGGCCACCGCCGTCGCCGAAGGCATTGCCAGCGGCAAGCTGGACAGCCACATCGGCCCGCAGCCGCACGACGAACCCGGCCGCCTGCTGCACGCCATGTCGGGCATGCAGCAGCAGCTGCACGCGGTGATCGGCGGCCAGCGCGAAATGGCGCGGCGCCACGATGCCGGCGAACTGAGCTACCGCATCGACGCCAGCGCCTTCCCCGGCGAGTACGGGCTGATGGTGCAGGAGACCAACGCCCTGGTCGGCGGCCATGTGCAGACCCTGCACGACGTGCTCGACGTGGTGCAGCAGTATGCGGTCGGCGATCTCAGCCACGACATCGCGCGCTACCCGGGCGAGAAGGCGGCAATGACCGCCACCGTCGACACGGTCAAGACCAATCTCGGCCGCATCAACGCCGAGATCAAGCAGCTGGCCAGCGCCGCCGCCGCAGGCGATTTCAGCCGCCGTGGCGACGCCCAGCGCTTCGATCATGATTTCCGCCTGATGCTGGAAAACCTCAACGCGATGATGGCGGTCAGCGATGACAACCTCGGCAAGCTCTCGCAGCTGCTGTCGGCCATCGCCGAAGGTGATCTGACCGCACGCATGCACGGCGACTACCAGGGCGTGTTCGCGCGCATGCGCGACGACGCCAACACCACCGTCGCGCAGCTGACCCAGATCGTCGGCCAGATCCAGGCCAGCGCCTCCAGCATCACCCTCGCCGCCGGCGAGATCGCCTCGGGCAACGGCGACCTGTCGCGCCGTACCGAACAGCAGGCCGCCAACCTGGAAGAGACCGCCGCCTCGATGGAGGAACTGACCTCCACCGTGCGCCAGAACGCCGAACACGCCCGCCAGGCCAACCAGCTGGCCATCGGCGCGCAGGGCGTCGCCTCGCAGGGTGGCGAAGTGGTCGGCCAGGTGGTGACCACCATGTCGGCCATCGAAGCCTCGTCGAAGAAGATCGCCGAGATCATCTCGGTCATCGACGGCATCGCGTTCCAGACCAACATCCTGGCGCTGAACGCTGCGGTGGAAGCGGCGCGTGCCGGTGAACAGGGCCGCGGCTTCGCCGTGGTCGCCAGCGAAGTGCGCACCCTCGCCCAGCGCTCGGCCGCCGCCGCCAAGGAAATCAAGGGCCTGATCGACGATTCGGTCGGCAAGGTCGCCGAGGGCTCCAGCCTGGTGCACCAGGCCGGCAGCACCATGGGCGAGATCGTCGCCTCGGTGCAGCGCGTGACCGACATCATGGCCGAGATCTCCGCCGCCTCGCAGGAACAGTCGGCCGGCATCGAGCAGGTCAACCAGACCGTGGTGCAGATGGACGAGACCACCCAGCAGAACGCCGCGCTGGTGGAAGAAGCGACCGCCGCCGCCCGCGCGATGGAAGACCAGGCCGGCCAGCTGGCCGACGCGGTGGCGATCTTCCGCCTCGACAACCAGGTCTCGGCCGCGATGAAGGCGGTGGCCGCCCACGTCGAGCCGGCCCGCGTCACCGCCAGCGCGCCGCGCCCGCAGGCGGCGCCTGCGCCGGCGGCGGTCCGCCGCAGCAGCAACGCCAGCACCTTCGTCGCCAGCGACAGCGACTGGCAGGAATTCTGAGACCCACCCGCGGCGGCTTCGGCCGCCGCCCCCGCCGATGGACACGTCCCCCGTGCAAAGTCCTACTCCCATCGTCACCGGCCCCCGCGAATTCGAGTTCGCCGACCGTGATTTCCGCCGCGTCTGCGACCTGATCTACCAGCGCGTGGGCATTGCCCTCGCGCCGGCAAAGCGCGACATGGTCTATGGCCGCCTGTCGCGCCGCCTGCGCACGCTCGGCATGCGCAGCTTCCAGCAGTACCTGGATCATCTGGAACAGGAGGATGGCGATGAGTGGCAGGCGTTCACCAATGCGCTGACCACCAACCTGACCTCGTTCTTCCGCGAGCCACACCACTTCGACAAGCTGCGCGAGGAACTGCAGCAGCGCAACGGCCGCACGCCGCTGCTGCTGTGGTCGTGCGCCGCGTCCACCGGCGAAGAGCCCTACTCGATGGCGATCACCGCCTGTGAAGCGTTCGGCACGCTGAAGCCGCCGGTACGCATCGTCGCCACCGACGTCGACACCCAGGTACTGACCACTGCAGGCCGCGGCGTCTACAGCATCGATCGTGTCGCCAACCTCGATCCGGACCTGCGCCGCCGCTACTTCCAGCGCGGCAGCGGCCCCAACGAAGGCCAGTGCCGCGTGCTGCCGGCGCTGCGCGACCTGATCGAGTTCCGCCCGCTGAACCTGCTGGCCCCGCGCTACGACGTCGGCGGCCCGTTCGATGCACTGTTCTGCCGCAACGTGATGATCTACTTCGACAAGCCCACCCAGCGCGCCATCCTCGGCCGCCTGGTGCAGCACCTGGCCGACGACGGCCTGCTGTACACCGGCCACTCGGAGAACTACCTGCACGCGGCCGACCTCATCCAGCCCTGCGGGCGCACCCTGTACCGCCGTGCGGCAAAGGCCGGCGCATGAATGCCTCGCTGCGTACCGACGATGTGATGCGCTACCAGGACGCGCGCTTCAAGACCATCGCCGCCAAGCTGCTGCCCACCCAGTACCTGGTCGTCGATGACACCACCGCGCTGACCACCACGCTCGGTTCCTGCGTGGCGGCCTGCCTGCGCGACCCGGTACTGAAGATCGGTGGCATGAACCACTTCCTGCTGCCCGAGGGCAACGCCGGTGATGGCGCCCCCGCGCGCTACGGCAGCTACGCGATGGAACTGCTGATCAACGACATGCTCAAGCGCGGCGCGCACCGCAAGCGCATCGAAGCCAAAGTGTTCGGCGGCGCCAACGTACTCAAGGGCTTCACCAGCAACCCGGTCGGCACCCGCAACGCCGAGTTCGTACGCCAGTACCTGCAGGCCGAGCACATCCCGATCATCGCCGAGGACCTGTGCGGCATCCATCCACGCAAGATCTGGTTCTTCGCCGATACCGGCCGCGTGGTGGTGCAGCGCCTGCCGCACGCCCATGAAGCCGAAGTGGCCGCGACCGAATCGGCGGTGCGTGCCCGCCTGTCCAAGGCTCCGGTCACTGGTGGCGTGGAGCTGTTCGAATGACCCTGACCGGCAACGCCCCCTGCCGGGTCCTGATCGTCGACGACTCTGCCGTCGTGCGGCAGATGCTCACCGAGATCCTGTCCAGCGATCCGGCCATCGACGTGGTCGGCACCGCCGCCGACCCGCTGCTGGCGCGCGAGAAGATCAAGCGCCTGGCCCCGGACGTGATCACGCTGGACGTGGAAATGCCGCGCATGGACGGGCTGGCGTTCCTGGAAAACCTGATGCGCCTGCATCCACTGCCGGTGGTGATGATCTCCTCGCTGACCGAGCGCGGCGCCGACACCACCCTGCAGGCATTGTCACTGGGCGCAGTCGATTTCGTCTCCAAGCCCAAGCTCGATGTGGCCCGTGGGCTGCAGGGCTACGCCGATGAGATCATCGCCAAGGTGAAGATGGCGGCGCGCTCGCGGGTACGTCCGCTGGTGCGCGCTGCCACGCCAAAGCTCACGCTCGAAGCCGCTCCGGCAATGCGCCCGGCCGCACCGCAGTTCCGTACCACCGACCGCCTGATCGCGATCGGCTCATCCGCCGGTGGCACCGAAGCCCTGCGCGTGGTGCTGGAAGGCCTGCCCGCAGACGCGCCGGCCGTGGTGATGACCCAGCACCTGCCGGCCAGTTTCAGCACGGCGTTCGCCGAGCGCCTGGACCGCCACTCGGCGATGGCCGTGCGCGAAGCCAGCGACGGCGAAGCGGTGCTGCCCGGGCATGCCTACCTGCCCCCGGGCGGCAAGCATCTGCGCATCATCCGTGACGGTGCGCGCTGGCGTTGCCGCGTCGACGACGGCCCGGCGGTGAACCGGCACAAGCCGGCGGTGGACGTGCTGTTCCGCTCGGTGGCGCAGAGCGCCGGTGGCAACGCCATCGGTGCCATCCTTACCGGCATGGGCGACGATGGTGCACGCGGCCTGCTGGAAATGCGCCAGGCCGGCGCACCGACGCTGGTGCAGGACGAGGCCAGCAGCGTGGTTTGGGGCATGCCCGGCGCCGCGTTCAAGCTGGGCGCTGCCGAAGAGCAGGTCCCTCTCGAGCGGATTGCCGAACGGCTGCTGGCGCTGGCGCGCGGCTGAGCCCACGCGCAACACACCTTTCCCGAACGGCCGGCCAAGGGGACCCGGCCGTTCTTCATCGCGTTTCCCCAAGGAGCTCCACTGTGGCACTACGCCTGAACTGCCTGCCTGCCGCCATCGCGTTGGGCCTGATGCTGTCTGCGCCGGCATCGGCAGAAGAACCCGCTGCCGTCCCGGTACACGATGCTGCCCCTGCCACCGACGCAGCCCGCACCCAAGCGGTCGACGGCGCGCCCGCTCCGCCCTCTCCCGATGACTGGAGCACGCGCGTCCAGGTGGTGCCCGGCGCGCCTTCCGGCCTGCCTGGACACCGCGATGTCGATCTGAAGCTGCGCCTGGTCTCGCGCGGCGACACCGGCAAAGTCGTCACGCTCAAGCTTGTTCAATTGGCGGCCGCCGCCAAGGCCGGCGGTGGCCGTGTCGATGGCTTCTCGAAGAAGAACCTGCGTGGCACCGTCATCGAATCAGTGTCCAGCCCAGCCGTTGACGAAATCCCCGCACTGCTGCGCCGCCATTTGGCCGAGTACTTCATCGCACATCCGGATGCGCTTCCCGAGCACGCGCAGATCGTCAGCGCAAACGCCGGCCTGTGGTCGCTCACCTACCAGTCGCTGTCGGGCAACGCGGTTCCGTACGATCTGCAGCATGAGGCCACCCTCACCATTGCACAGTCGTCTCCCATCAGCCCGCCCTGGCTGAGCATCACCTGCAGCGATCCCGTACAGACGGCGCCGCTGGAAGATTGGCAGGCAGATGACTACGCGCAGGTCAGGGCCGCGGCACGCCAGTTCGCGCAGCGCTGTGTTGACCGGCTCGTGGAACAGCTGCCCACCGTGTTCCCTTCGCCAAGCGTCCAGCTGGCCGCTGCGATCAGTGCCGCCTCGCTCGATCCAGTGCCAACAGGGGCAGCGACCCAGGACGAGGCCGCAACGGCCACAGGCGCAGGCCATCCGGCACCGGTACTGTCCACGGACTGGATGAAGGTGGTCCACATCGACCATGGCACCGGCACCGATGCCAAGGGCAAGCGTTCCGGCGACGCAGACCTGCGACTGGTGACCCGATCGGACATGGGCGTGGCCACGCTGGCCAAGATGAACATCTTCGCCCTGGCCGTGGTCGGTGCGCGCAAGGCGCGTGGCTTCTCCAAGGACACCCTGCACGGCGACACCGTCGAAGGCGTGTCCAGCCCCGCAGTGGCGCGGGTGCCGGCACTGCTGCAGCAGCGTCTTTCCGAGTACTTCAATGCCTATCCCGACGCGGTTCCCAGCGCCCCCGTGACCGTGCGGGCCGACCCGCACGAGTGGGCGCTGGTCTACGGGCAGCTCAGTGGCTCGCAGATCCCCTACGAGCTCAAGCACCGCACCACGATCGAGGTGCTGCCGGCCCCGGGCGCATCGGCCATGACCGTTGACTGCACCGATGGCACGCAGTCGGCAGCGCTGCCACAGTGGCAGGCGGATGACTATGCCGAAGTGAGGAGCGTGGCCGACGAGCTGGCCGAGCAGTGCGTGGCACGATTCGTCGCGCGTCTGCCAGAAGCGTTTCCGTCCGCGAAGCGCGCCGCAGCGCCTGCCAGCGCCGTTGCCGCTGCCCTGCCCGACGGCAATCGCTCCCGCATCCGCATCTTCGGTGCCAACGGCCGCAGCATCACCATGCATATCGGTGGCCAATGCCGCGGCGACGCGCGAAGGAAAGTCGTGGTCGCGCGCAGCAACAGCGCGGCCGTAGGCAGCCTGGTGGGCGGTAGTCCGCAGAATATTTCCATCGGAATGCCGGAAACCGACACTGTGCGTGCGATGAAAAGCGTCCTGTTCTCGAACCCGAACTTCCAGGAGTATTCGGTGGAGGCCGGCAAGCCGTTGATCTTCGACGCACAGTTCCAGAACGTTGCCCACCTCCGCTGCGGAGCAGCACCGGACTCGCTGTCGATCCAGTTCGTGCCGAAGGCGGGTCAGGACTACGAAGTGATGATGCGGCTCGAGAACGAGATGTGCGTGCTGGAGAGCAAGCAGGTGGCTGCCGATGGCAGCCTGCACGTCAACCTCGTGCACGCCCCGAAAGCGTGTGCCGCACAGTAAGGCGTCGGAACCACAGCAGGAGCAACGCCGTTGCCAGGCAGTGCCGGGCAACGGCATCACTACCGCATGATCACAGCTTGAACGACACCGGCACGCGGATCTCGCCCGGCACGGGTACGCCATCCTCGCTCGCCGGCAGGTAGCGCCACTTGCGTGTCGCTGCCTGCGCCGCTTCATCCAGCTCCGGCCAGCCGCTGCTCTGCAGTACGGTCGCGCCAACCCACTGCCCGTCGGCGGCGACCTGCACCATCAGGATCGCTTCCCCCTCTTTTTCATCACGGAATGCCTGCGACGGATAGCGCGGCGGATTGCTGTGCTTGGTCTCCATCACGATCGACGCCGGCTCGTGAACCGGCCGAGCCCGCTCGACAGCGGCGTGCTGCACCGCCTGCTGCGCCATCGCGGCATGCCCCATCATCAGCGTGGCCAGCACCACCGCACTACCAGCCCAGCGCCAACCGCGCGTGCGACCGCTGTTCAATCGATCCTGCAACATCCGTGTACTCCAACAAGCGAGGCGGCAAGTCTAACGCTGCACGCACAAAAAACCCCCGGTTTTCACCGGGGGTTCTTCGTTTCAACGGGGATGCCGGCCAGCGGCCGGCACTACCCTCAGGCAGCGACCGTCTTGGCCACGTCCTGGTATTCCTCGATCTGGTCGAAGTTCATGTAGCGGTAGATCTCCGCGCCGCTGGCGGCGATCACGCCCACATCGGCCATGTACTCTTCCTTGGTCGGGATGCGGCCCAGACGCGAGCAGATCGCGGCCAGTTCGGCCGAACCCAGGTACACGTTGGTGTTGCGGCCCAGGCGGTTCGGGAAGTTGCGGGTCGAGGTCGACATCGCGGTGGAACCTTCACGGATCTGTGCCTGGTTGCCCATGCACAGCGAGCAGCCCGGCATTTCCATGCGTGCGCCGGTGGCGCCGAAGGTGCCGTACACGCCTTCCTTGGTCAGCTCGGAGGCATCCATCTTGGTCGGCGGGGCCACCCACAGGCGGGTCGGCAGGTCACGCTTGCCTTCCAGCAGCTTGGCAGCCGCACGGAAGTGACCGATGTTGGTCATGCACGAACCGATGAACACTTCGTCGATCTTGGCACCGGCCACTTCGGACAGGGTCTTCACGTCGTCCGGGTCGTTCGGGCAGGCCACGATCGGCTCGTGGATGTCGGCCAGGTCGATCTCGATGACGGCGGCGTACTCGGCGTCGGCATCCGGCTCCAGCAGCTCCGGGTTGGCCAGCCACGCTTCCATCTTCTCGATGCGGCGCTGCAGCGAACGCGGATCCTGGTAACCCTCGGCAATCATCCACTTCAGCAGGGTGATGTTGCTGGTCAGGTACTCGATGATCGGTTCCTTGTTCAGGCGCACCGAGCAACCGGCGGCCGAACGTTCGGCCGAGGCGTCGGACAGCTCGAACGCCTGTTCGACCTTCAGCTCCGGCAGGCCTTCGATTTCCAGGATGCGACCGGAGAAGATGTTCTTCTTGCCGGCCTTGGCCACGGTCAGCAGGCCCGACTTGATCGCGTACAGCGGGATCGCGTTGACCAGGTCACGCAGGGTCACGCCCGGCTGCATCTTGCCCTTGAAGCGCACCAGCACCGACTCCGGCATGTCCAGCGGCATCACGCCGGTGGCAGCGGCGAAGGCGACCAGGCCCGAACCGGCCGGGAACGAAATGCCCACCGGGAAACGGGTGTGCGAGTCACCACCGGTACCGACGGTGTCCGGCAGCAGCATGCGGTTGAGCCAGCTGTGGATCACGCCGTCGCCCGGGCGCAGCGAGACGCCGCCACGGGTGGAGATGAACTCCGGCAGGGTGTGGTGGGTCTTCACGTCCACCGGCTTCGGATAGGCGGCGGTGTGGCAGAACGACTGCATCACCAGGTCGGCCGAGAAGCCCAGGCAGGCCAGGTCCTTCAGCTCATCGCGGGTCATCGGGCCGGTGGTGTCCTGCGAGCCGACCGAGGTCATCTTCGGTTCGCAGTAGGTGCCCGGGCGCATGCCCTGGCCTTCCGGCAGGCCACAGGCGCGGCCGACCATCTTCTGTGCCAGCGAGAAGCCCTTGCCGGTGTCGACCGGCTGCACCGGCAGGCGGAACAGGTCGGTCGGGGCCAGGCCCAGCGCTTCGCGCGCCTTGCCGGTCAGGCCGCGGCCGATGATCAGCGGGATGCGGCCACCGGCACGCACTTCGTCGAACAACACTTCGCTCTTGACCTGGAATTCGGCGATCACTTCGCCGTTCTTCAGCGCCTTGCCTTCGTACGGACGCAGCTCGACCACATCGCCGTGCTCCATCTTCGACACGTCCAGCTCGATCGGAAGCGCACCGGCATCTTCCATGGTGTTGTAGAAGATCGGGGCGATCTTCGAACCCAGGCAGACGCCGCCGGCACGCTTGTTCGGGATGAACGGAATGTCATCGCCGGTCCACCACAGCACGCTGTTGGTGGCCGACTTGCGCGAGGAACCGGTACCGACCACGTCACCGACGTAGGCGACCAGGTGGCCCTTGTCCTTCAGCGACAGGATCTGCTGGATCGGACCGCGCTTGCCGTCTTCTTCCGGGGTGAACGGCGCGTCGTCGCGCTTGTTCTTCAGCATCGCCAGCGCGTGCATCGGAATGTCCGGGCGGGTGGTCGCGTCCGGCGCCGGCGACAGGTCGTCGGTGTTGGTCTCGCCCGGCACCTTGAACACAGTGACGGTCAGGCTCTGCGGCACTTCCGGGTTGCCGGTGAACCACTCGGCATCGGCCCAGCTCTGCAGCACGGCCTGGGCGTTGGCGTTGCCCGCCTTGGCCTTTTCCTGCACGTCATGGAAGGCATCGAACACCAGCAGGGTCTTCTTCAGGCCGTTGGCGGCGATGGTGCCGACGCTGGCGTCGTCCAGCAGCTGCACCAGCGGAGCAACGTTGTAACCGCCGAGCATGGTGCCCAGCAGTTCGGTGGCGCGCTCACGGCTGATCAGCGGATTCTGCTCGCTGCCCAGCGCGATCGCCGCCAGGTACGAGGCTTTGACTTTGGCAGCGTCATCAACGCCGGCCGGCACGCGGTGGGTCAGCAGGTCGAGCAGGAACTCGGCCTCGCCCTGCGGCGGGTCCTTCAGCAGTTCGATGACATCGGCCGTCTGCTGCGCGCTCAGCGGCAGCGGCGGGATGCCAAGCGCAGCGCGCTCGGCGACGTGGTGGCGGTAGGCTTCCAACATGACAACTCCCGGGTAATGCGTAGGTTGAAAAAAAATGGGCTCAGGCTTGCGGCACGATCAGCTTCAGGCCCTTGAAGTAGTCGCGGTAAAACGTATCGTTCCAGGTGATCAGGCCGTCGCACTGCAGCAGTGCGTGGGCGCCGACCATGAATTCGTCCAGGCTGCGGCGGCTGCCGCTGCGCTGGCGGTGGCGGCGGTGCATCTCGCCGGCGCGCAGTGCCGATTTGGCCTCCAGCGCATTGAAGTGCACGCCCATTTCTTCCAGCGCTTCGAGCACCTCGGCACCGCCGCGCAGCGAGGCGCAGACCTCGGCCAGGGTCGCGCCGCAGACCACCACGCGGCCGCCAACCAGGCTCTGGCGCAGGATGGCTTCCACCGCATCGGCCTGCGGGCCATTGCTGAGCAGTTCGACCAGCACCGGGGAATCGACGGCGATCATCACGGCTTATTCCTCGTCGCGCACCGAGCGCACGGCCGCTTCAGCCGAATCGAAGCCATCGAGCGCGAACTTGCCGCGCGCCCGTGAAATGGCATCGTCAACACTCTTGCGCAGGATGATGCGGCTGCCATCCAGCTCGACCTTCAGCAGCGTGCCCTTGGTCAGGCCGAGGGCATCACGCACCGCCTTGGGCAGGGTGATCTGCCCGCGTTCTGCAACAGTGGCTTCCATCGGTAGGCCCTCTTCGGTATGCACGAATTATACATACCGAAGGGGCCATACCGCCAGCCACGTACTTAGAACGCCACCTGCAGCCGGGTATTGAAGGTGGTGCCCTCGTCCCGGCCCTGCCCGCTACCACTGCGGTTGGTGGCCTGCCAGCGGATTGCCTCGAACATCACCCGGCTGTAGTCGTTCAGGTACCAGTTCGCTCCCACCGTCCACGCGTGGCCGGTGCCGCCGGTGGGAAGTTCGGCGTAGTCCACGTTCTCATAGCGCGCCTTCAGTTCCCATGCCCCGGCGCCGCCGTCGGTCACGGGGTCGGCCACCTTCACCTTGCCCCAGGTGCCGGCCTTGCCTGAATAGGCAGGAAGCGCGCCCACCAGGAACCAGCCCGCCGATATCGCCCAGGCCTGGTGGTCCAGGTCGTAGCGGCCGCTGGCGTCGACCCCGCGCAGGTTGCGCGTGCCCCATTCACCGGTGGCCCACGCCGGGCCGAAGAACCCGGCCGCTTCCAGGCCATAGGCCGTGCTGCGCTCAGCACCCGTCAGGGCGCCCGGGGCGATCTTCACCAGATCGTTGAAGTGCCCGGCGATGGCCGAGCTGCGCAGCACGCCGCTGGCACCGGCGGCGATCTCCTCATGGAAGGCCCAGGCCCCCAGGTGCACGGTGGCGGCCTTGCCGGCCACCGGGTTCCAGTGCACACGCGTGGCCCAGGTCTGGCTGTCGTTGTCGTTGCCGGCGTTGTTCAGATCGTTGCCTGCCACCGACAGGCTGGCGTGCCAACGCTTGCCGTACACGCGCTCGGTCAGGCCGACGCCGAACAGGCCGCGCTGCGGCAGCATCAGCGTGCCGACCACGTTGCGGTCCGGGAACGGCGTGTTGGAGGTGCTGCTGGAACCGTCGATGCCGCGGTCGTTCAGCCGGTTGCCCACGGTCAGGTCGGCCGGCAGGCCGAACAGGCGGTGGTCCACGGTCGCGTAGACCGATTTCCAGGCCACGGCATTGTCGGCGAAGTCGCCCTCCACCGCCCAGCCGAGGATGCCGTAGCGACCCTCGGCTCCCAGGCGCACCGAGCGGATCTCGGTGCCGGAGATGTTGCGCTCGGCCACCGACGAGCCGTCGGTGCTGGAGCCATCGACAAACAGGCGGCCGCGCGGGCGGAATGCCACCTTGCCATCGGCGCTGCCGAATTCCGGCGCGCCCTTCGACCAGGACACCTTGGGCGACTTGGACTGGCTCGACTCCAGCGCGGCGACCCGACTTTCCAGCGCGGGCGCCGGTGCCACAGGCGGGGTTGGGACGGCGCCCTGCCCGCCTTCGACGGCACGCAGGCGCGCTTCGAGCTGCTGGATCTGCAGCGCCTGCTGCTGCACCAGCGCCGACAGTTCGGCCTGGCTCAGCGGAGCCGGGGCGGACTGTGCCCCGGCATGGCCGCTGGCCAACAGCAGGCCAAGCGCGACCGACAGCGCTGCGCGGGGCAGCACGGTGTGCGTGTTCATGGGTTCTCTCTCCGGCCAGCCGGCCCCCTGGCCTGGCGCTGGCCTGTTGCGGTGGTGCGGGGGAAGATCGGGGGAGGCAGCGCGCGCCGCCGGTTCGGCCCGGCGGCGCGGCATGCGGGCTCAGCGCAGCGCGGTCAGCTGGTGGCCTGTGCCTGGGCGTTGGGACGCCAGGTGATCAGCTTGTTCTCGACCACGTCGAGTAGGGCATCGATGACCAGCACGAAGGCGGCCAGGATGATGATGCCGGCAAATACACCTACCGCATTGAAGTTGCCCTCGGCCTGCGCGATCAGGTAGCCCAGGCCTGCAGACGCACCCAGGTATTCGCCGATGATGGCGCCGACCACGGCAAAGCCCACTGACGTGCGCAGCGAAGACAGGATCCAACTGGCGGCCGCGGGGAAGTACACGTGGCGCAGCAGATCACTGCGGCCCGCACCGAGGATGCGCGCGTTGGCCAGCACCACAGGGTTCACTTCACGGACGCCCTGCATGGCGTTGAAGAACGTGGTGAAGAACACCAGGGTCACCGCCAGGGCCACCTTCGACCACAGACCCAGGCCCAGCCAGAGCACGAAGATCGGTGCCAGCACCACGCGCGGGATCGCGTTGAAGCCTTTGATGAAGGGATCCAGGATGCGCGCCGAGCGACGGCTCAGGCCGAGCCAGACACCGCCCGCCACGCCCAGGCCGGTACCGATCAGGTAGCCCAGCGCGGTTTCGGTCAGGGTGATGTACACGTGCTGGTAGAACGAGGTATCGGACAGCCAGGTCCAGGCCTGCTGCACGATCGCCGTCGGTGAGGGGAAGAAAAACGGATCGATCACGCCCAGCGCGATGCCGCCTTCCCAGCCGCCGAACACGGCAATGACCAGAGCCAGCTGGATGATCTTGTCAGTCTTGGCGTGCATAGCTCTTCTCCACTTCGCCGCGCAGGCAGGCCCAGATGTCGCGGTACAGGTCGGTGAAACGTTCGTCCAGCTTGATTTCGGCAACATTGCGCGGCCGTTCCAGGTCCACATCGAAGCTGCGCACGACGCGGCTGGCCGGGCCGGAAGACAGCACCACCACGCGGTCACCCAGGGCGATGGCTTCTTCCAGGTCGTGGGTGATCAGGATCACCGAGCGGCGATCCTCCTGCCACAGGCGCAACAGCTCGTTCTGCATCAGGTGGCGGGTGTGGATGTCCAGCGCCGAGAACGGCTCGTCCATCAGGATCACCTTCGGTTCGACGATCAGCGCCTGCGCCATCTGCACGCGCTTGCGCTGGCCACCGGACAACTGATGCGGATAGCGGTGCTCGAAGCCGGCCAGGCCGACCTTGGCCAGCCACGCATTGGCCTTGGCCTTGCGCTCGGCCTCGGGCACGCCGCGGAAGCGCAGGCCCAGCTCGACGTTCTGGTAGGCGGTCTTCCACGGCAGCAGCGCATCCTGCTGGAACAGGTAGCCGACCGACTCCTGCACGCCGCTGACCGCGCGGCCGTCGATGGCCACTTCGCCGGACGAAGGCTTGAGCAGCCCCGCCACGGAATTGAGGATGGTGCTCTTGCCGCAGCCGGTGGGGCCGACGATGGCGAGGAACTCGCCGTCGCCCACCTGGATATCGACATCACGCACGGCGGTGAACTCGCCGAAGGACATGGTCACCTTGTTGATGGCGACCATGGTCTGTGCAGGCTCCAGCTGCGGCGCGCCGTTGAGCTGGCGCACGGTGGCATTGAGGGCCATGGGGTTACCTCCGCTTACGGTTGGGCAGCCGGCGCCGCAGCGTGGGCACGCTCGACGAAGGCATTGGTGTAGGTCCTGGACAGATCGATGTCGGCGTTGGCGACATCCTTGTTGAACTCGCGCAGCACCTTCAGCGGCGTTTCCAGATCGGCCGCGGTGAAGTGGCCATCGGTGGTGAAGATCGCGCGGGCGTTCTCCACGGCACGAGCGTAGGTAGCGCGGTCACCGGAGACGTAGCTGTCCGGCAGCGCGGCGACGATGTCCTCGGCGCTGTTGTCGGCGATGAACTTCAGGGCCATCTGCTCGGCGCGGGCGATCTTCTCGGCCGCCTGCGGGCGCTGTTCCAGGAAGCTGCGGTTGGCGTACATCACCGAGGTCGGGTAGAGCCCGCCATAGACCTGGCGTGCGCCCTCGTCACTGCGTGCATCAATGATGATCTTTCCGACCTTGCGCTCGGTGATCAGGGTGGCGGCCGGGTCGTAGTTCACCAGCAGGTCGATCTTGCCCTGTTCCAGTGCAGCCACCGCTGCCGCACCCGAGCCGACGCCGATCAGCGAGATGCTGTCCACCGGTATGTCATGCTGGGCCAGGAAGTGGCGAACGAAGAAGTCAGACGAGGAGCCCGGCGCGGTGATGCCGACCTTCTGGCCCTTGATCGTCTCCGGGCGGGCCGGGTCGAAGGTCGCGTCATCGCGGCCAGCCATTACCAGCCCGGAATTGCGCGACAGCAGCACGAAACCCACCACGTCCTTGTGCTTGGCCTGCATCTGGATGGTGTGGTCATAGAATCCCACCGCCACGTCGGTGGAGTTGGCCACCAGCGCCTGCAGCACCTTCGAGCCGCCCTGAGCGAAGTTCTCCGTCTTCACCTCGAGGCCGACATCCTTGAAGTAGCCCTTGGAATCGGCAATGAAGAACGGCAGGTTGTTGAGGTTGTACGACCCCACGCTGATCCGCACCGGCGCGCTATCGCCGCCACCGACCGCGGCGCCCTGTGCATCGGCTCCCTGCTTGCTGCACCCGGCCATGGCCAGGCCTGCCGCGCACAGCGCGGCCATGAACATCTGCTTGTACATCATCCCTCCCAGGAGTGAAGCATCTACGTTGTGGTGGCCGTCCACGCGCGGCCGCGCGGGCCCGACCGGTTTCAGGTCATGCCGCTGAAGTCCATTGGCGGTCTTGGGTGGAACAGATCTCGGCGGTTGCCGGCGAAGTCGCGAACACGCGGCCTTCGAACAGGCGGCGGGCGGTACGGACCACGCTGGCAACCACCGGCGCATCGTCCGAGCTTCGGCTGAGGCCCACGTCCAGGACCCCGCTCGGATGTTCGAGGGTAATGCTGCCGGGCAGGCCCAGGCATCCGACGAAAGTGTTGGCCAGCGTGCCCGGCGTGACCGCGGCCGTGGCCAGACCAACCCCACCAGTGATTGCCAGCGCGGTATGGCACTGGTGCGGCATGAAGTAGCGCACCTGCAAATGGCCGCCGTGCTGCGGTGCAGAAAGCAGCACTGGCTTGGGAATGACCTTGTTGCCGGCATCGGCGATGCCCATGCGGGCGCCGGCTTCGATGCGCAGCGCTTCAAGACGGGCAAGCAGGCTCGCATCCGCATTCAGTTCGGCCGGTGAGGCATCGCCGCGCACGCCCAGATCCTCGGCGCGCACCAGCATCATCGGCATCGCACAGTCGATCAGGCTTACCGCCACGCCGTCGATGGTTTCCTGGGCATGCCCGCTGGGGAGCAGTTTGCCGGTACGGGCGCCGGCCGCATCCAGGAAGGACAGCCGCACCGGCGAGGCCGAGCCGGGCGCGCCAGCGATCCGCGTATCACCGCGGTAGACCACCTCACCACCCGGCGTTTCCACCGTGGCCACGATCAGCTTGCCGGTATTGACGTTGAAGACGCGCACCCGGGTCTGCGGGTCCTGTGCCTGCACCAGCCCGCGCTCGATGGCGTAGGGCCCGACGGCCGCCAGCATGTTGCCGCAGTTCGGCGAGGTATCCACCACCTGCTGCTCCACCCGCACCTGGGCGAACAGATAGTCCACGTCGGCGTCGGCGCGGCTGGAGTGGTCGATGATCGCCACCTTGCTGGTCAGCGCGTTGCCCCCGCCGATGCCGTCGATCTGCAGCGGGTGGCCCGACCCCATCACTTCAAGCAGCAGGCGATCGCGCTGAGCAGTGTCCGCCGGCAGGTCGGATGCCAGGAAGAAGGGGCCTTTGGAGGTGCCACCGCGCATGAGTACGCAGGGAATGCTGAGCAGATCATTGGACATACGTGTGCTAGATTGATGCGTATAGGGGATGAATACCCCCTCTGTAATTCGATACTGGCATGACGCCAATTGATCTGTGAATTGCTGATTTTTGGATGATTGATACGCCATGAGCATCAATTGCGAGATTCTGGATCTTCGCGCGTTCCTCCTGGTTGCTGAGACACGCAGCTTCCATCGCGCCGCGGAAAGCCTGCACGTATCGCAGCCCGCGCTCAGCCGCCGCATCCAGAAACTGGAACAGGCCGTCGGCTCACCGCTGCTGGAGCGCACCACGCGCAGCGTCAGCACCACCGCCGTGGGTGAGAACCTGTTGCCATTGGTGCGGCGCATGCTGGAGGAATTCGACGGCTCGCTGTTTTCACTGCGCGGGCGCGAAGACACCCGCGGCGCCACGGTGACCATCGCCTGCCTGCCGACGGCGGCGTTCTACTTCCTGCCCAGCGTGATGGCGCGCTTCCACGAGGCGCACCCGAACGTGCGCTTCCGCATCCTGGATATCCCGGCCACCGAAGGGCTGCAGGCGGTGGAACGTGGCGAAGTGGAATTCGGCATCAACTTCATGGGTGCCAACGATCCCAACCTTGATTTCGACGTGCTGGCCGAAGATCCGTTCGTGCTGGCCTGCCGCCGCGACCATCCACTGGCCCGCAAGCGCAAGGTCGAATGGGCCGATCTGGCCCAGCACCAGCTGATCACCGTGCATCGCACCAGCGGCAACCGCACCCTGCTCGACGGTGCGCTGGCACGCGAGAACCTGAAACTGAGCTGGCACTACGAGGTGACCCACCTGTCCACCTCGCTGGGCATGGTCGAAGCCGGCATCGGTGTCTCGGTGCTGCCGAAGATGGCCACCCCCGATGGCGACCACCCGATCCTGGTGACCCGCCCGATCGGCAACCCGGTGGTGTCGCGCACCATCGGCATCGTGCGCCGTCGCGGCGCCCTGCTCTCACCCACCGCCGAGCGCTTCCTGCAGATGCTGATGAGCCAGTGGCGCGGCAAACCGTGACATCGGCACTACATACAGCCATGTAACCTTGCGTCCTGCGCCAAGGGCGTTCTGGCCCCTCCCCGCTCGGCCATACTGGTGGGGATCCGGCGGCCGGAACGCCATCGGCAAACGCAAGCAGGCCTGCCACGGCGGGCCAGTGCAAGCCATCCGCAAGAGGAGTCACCCCGCATGAGCGATTCGTTCTCCACCCGCAGCCAGCTGGACGTCGGCGGCAAGACCTACGACTACTTCAGCCTTCCCAAGCTCGGCCAGCGCTTCGATATCTCCCACCTGCCCTACTCGATGAAGATCCTGCTGGAGAATCTGCTCCGGCACGAGGACGGCGGCGCCACCGTCGGCCCCGACCACATCGAAGCAGTGGCACGCTGGCAGCCCAGCGCCGAACCGGACACCGAAATAGCCTTCATGCCGGCGCGCGTGGTCCTGCAGGACTTCACCGGCGTGCCCTGCGTGGTCGACCTGGCCGCGATGCGCGATGCGGTGGTCAAGCTTGGCGGCTCGCCCGAGCAGATCAACCCGCAGATTCCCTCCGAACTGGTCATCGACCACTCGGTGCAGGTCGATGTGTTCGGCAAGCCCGAGGCGCTGGACCTCAACGGCAAGATCGAGTTCCAGCGCAACCAGGAACGCTACGGCTTCCTGCGCTGGGGCCAGAAGGCCTTCGACAACTTCAAGGTGGTGCCACCCAATACCGGCATCGTCCACCAGGTGAACCTGGAAAACCTGGCCCGCGTGGTGATGACCGCCGATAAGGAAGGCACGGCCATCGCTTATCCGGACACCGTATTCGGCACCGACAGCCACACCACGATGATCAATGGCATCGGCGTGCTCGGCTGGGGCGTGGGCGGCATCGAAGCGGAGGCGGCCATGCTCGGCCAGCCGTCGTCGATGCTGATCCCGCAGGTGGTGGGCTTCAAGCTGACCGGCAAGCTACCCGAGGGCGCCACCGCCACCGACCTGGTGCTGACCGTCACCCAGATGCTGCGCAAGCTGGGCGTGGTCGGCAAGTTCGTCGAGTTCTACGGTGACGGCCTGCAGCACCTGCCGCTGGCCGACCGCGCCACCATCGGCAACATGGCCCCGGAATACGGCGCCACCTGCGGCATTTTCCCGATCGACGCCGAATCACTGAACTACCTGCGCCTGTCCGGCCGCAGCGAAGAGCAGATCAACCTGGTCGAGGCCTACGCCAAGGCGCAGGGCCTGTGGCACGAGCCGGGCAGCCCGCATGCCCAGTACAGCACCACCCTGGAACTGGACATGGGCACGGTGAAGCCGTCGCTGGCCGGCCCGAAGCGCCCGCAGGACCGCGTGCTGCTGGAAGACGTGCAGAAGAACTACCGCGAAGCGCTGGTGGGCATGACCGCCAACCGCGACAAGCGCAGCGAGGATGTGTCCTCCTTCGTCAATGAAGGCGGCGGTGCGGCGGTCGGCAACGAGCAGCTGGCCAAGGGCTTCGCCGACATCGAGATCGAGAACCGCAAGGTACGGCTGAAGGACGGCGCAGTGGTCATCGCCGCCATCACCTCGTGCACCAACACCTCCAACCCGGCGGTGATGATCGGCGCCGGCCTGCTGGCGCGCAACGCGGCGGCCAAGGGCCTGAACCGCCAGCCCTGGGTGAAGACCTCGCTCGGCCCAGGCTCGCGCGTGGTCACCGACTACCTGGAAAAGGCCGGCGTGCTGAAGGAGCTGGAGAAGATCGGCTTCTACGTGGTCGGCTACGGCTGCACCACCTGCATCGGCAACTCCGGCCCGCTGCCGACCGAAGTCAGCGCCGGCATCGCCGCCGGCGATCTGGTGGTCACCTCGGTGCTGTCGGGCAACCGCAACTTCGAGGGCCGCGTGCATCCCGAAGTGAAGATGAACTACCTGGCCAGCCCGCCGCTGGTGGTGGCCTACGCCATCGCCGGCACCACCGACATCGACCTGACCACCCAGCCGCTGGGTACCGGCAGCGATGGCCAGCCGGTGTTCCTGCGCGACATCTGGCCGAGCAACAAGGAAATCGGCGACGTCATCGCCGCCACCATCGGCCCGGAGATGTTCAAGCAGAACTATGCCGATGTGTTCAAGGGTGACACCCGCTGGAACACCATCGCCTCGCCGGACGGCAACCTGTACGAGTGGAGCGATGCCTCCACCTACATCAAGAACCCGCCGTACTTCGATGGCATGACCATGCAGACCGGCAGCATCGACGACGTGCACGGCGCACGCGTGATGGGCCTGTTCGGCGACTCGATCACCACCGACCACATCTCCCCGGCCGGCAACATCAAGAAGGACTCGCCGGCAGGCCGCTTCCTGCAGGAACGCGGCGTGCAGCCGGCCGACTTCAACAGCTACGGCAGCCGCCGCGGCAACGATGACGTGATGGTCCGCGGCACCTTCGCCAACATCCGCATCAAGAACCTGATGTTCGGTGGCGAGGAAGGTGGCAACACCCTGTACTACCCGGCCGGCGGTGGCCAGCCGGAGAAGCTGGCGATCTACGATGCGGCCATGAAGTACAAGGCCGACAAGGTGCCGCTGGTGGTGCTGGCCGGCAAGGAATACGGCACCGGTTCATCGCGCGACTGGGCCGCCAAGGGCACCCTGCTGCTGGGGGTGAAAGCGGTCATCGCCGAGAGCTTCGAGCGCATCCACCGCTCCAACCTGGTCGGCATGGGCGTGCTGCCGCTGCAGTTCCGCAATGGCGAGAACGCGCAGAGCCTGGGCCTGGACGGCTCGGAAATGATCGACATCACCGGCCTGCAGGACGGTGCCAGCAAGCGTGCCACGGTCACCGCCACCAAGGCTGATGGCACGAAGAAGACCTTTGAGGTTTCGGTGATGCTGCTGACCCCGAAGGAGGTCGAATACTTCCGTCATGGTGGCCTGCTGCAGTACGTGCTGCGCCAGCTGGCCAGCAAGTAACGCTCCGCTCCCGGTAGCGTCGGCTGCTGGTCGACGACCCGGCAAAAGGGCCGGATCCTCACGGATCCGGCCCTTTTCGTCTGCACACGGTCCCACTCGCATCAGGTCACGCGTCAACCCCACAGATCAGGGCCGCACGCCGAACAGGTGCCACGACGTTTTCACTGCGGGGCCCGTGGTGTCCAGCGACCACAGGCCTTCCTCCCACTCAAGATGCCCATCCGGCGCATCCTCGTTGAACACTGTCACCGACATCTCACCGGCGGGATGCGGCGTATCCTCGATGCGATAGCACACCGCACCGGCGTTTCCCTGGTAGACGTTGGAGAGGAAGCCCGGCGGGCAGCGCACATCCAGCACCCGGTAGCCGCTGCTCTCCTCGCTGGCATGGACATTGGTGTGGATCGAATAGGTCACCAGCCCACCCGGATGTGGTGCCAGCTGCAGGTTCAGTTCTGCCGTTTCACCCAGCGCGATCACCGGGAAATTCAATTGCACCATCGCGCCCGGCACCGCATGGGCACTCATCGAAAGCGAGACCATCAACGCACAGCTCAGGATTCGGACCATTGCTCAACTCCGGAAATGGATCGTTGAACGATGATTACCGCGAACGGCCCTGCCTGTCTTTCAGAGTGCTACGAAATTCCATGCGGCCGGGTGCCTCCAGCTGTCCAGCAGCTGGCGCTTCACCCTGGGTAGCGTCGACTGCTGGTCGGCCATCCGACAAAAAGGGCCGGGTCCTCGCGGATCCGGCCCCTCTGGTTTCTTCGCAGCCAGGCATGGCCTGGCGCTACTGCGTCACCGGCAACGTCGGGATGCGTGCCAGATGCCCGGTCACCGGCGCGGTGCGTCCGGGTCGGTGCGCAGCGCCTTCAGCAGGCCCCACATGTAGAACGCCAGGGTGAACGAGAACGGCAGGCCGCACAGCACCACCGCCGTCTGCATCGCACTGAAGTTGCCGGCCAGCAGCAGGCCGACACTGGCCACGGTGATGCCGGCCGCCCAGAACACGCGCAGCCAGATCGGCGCGTCGTGGCCATCTTCCACGCCATCGTCGACGCGACGGGTGCACAGGTTGGCGATCATCAGCGTGCCCGAATCGACCGGGGTCAGGAACAGCACGAAGCCGATCACCACCGCGGCACCGGCCACGTAAGGCGCGGCAGGCAGGTATTCCAGCAGCTTGAACAGCGTCATCGCCGCATCGTGCTGGGCCACCTCGCCCAGCACCGCCTGGCCGTGGTTGAGCACCAGGTCGATGGCGGTATTGCCGAAGATCGACAGCCACGCCAGGGTGAAGCCGAGCGGGATCAGCAGCACGCCCATGATCACTTCGCGGATGGTGCGGCCACGCGAGATGCGCGCCACGAAAAGGCCCACGAACGGTGCCCAGGCGATCCACCACGCCCAGTAGAACAGCGTCCACGAGCCCATCCATTCACGACCCTTCGGGTCGTTGAGGTACATGTCGAAGCTCTTGCGCACGAACGCGCCCAGATAGTCGCCGGTGTTCTGGATCAGGCCGTCGAACAGGTGCAGGGTCGGGCCGGTGACCAGCACGAACAGCAGCAGGCCGCACAGCAGGCGCACGTTGAGGTTGGACAGCCAGGCGATGCCCTTCTCCACACCCGCCACCACGCCGATGGTGGCCACCACCATCATCACCAGCACGATCGCCACCAGCACCTGCGGCGTGTCCGGAATGTGGAACAGGTAGACCAGGCCGGACTGCACCACCAGCGCGCCGATGCCGAGGTTGGTCACCATCGAGATCAGCGTGGCAAGGATGCCGAAACCATCGACCATGTCGCCGATGCGGCCATGGATGCGCTCACCGAAGATCGGGTACAGCGCCGAGCGCAGCGCCAGCGGCAGGTCACGGCGGTAGGCGAAATAGCCCAGCGCCACGCCCACCAGCGCGTACAGCGCCCAGCCGTGCAGGCCCCAGTGCAGGAAGGTCAGCACCATCGCCTCGCGACCGGCGGCCACGGTACCGCCGGGCTGGCCGGGCGGATTGAGGAAGTGATCCAGCGGCTCGTAGGCGCCGTAGTACAGCAGCGCGATGCCGATGCCGGCCGAGAACAGCATCGACACCCAGGGCACGTAGCCGAAGGCCGGCGATTCCTCGTTGTGGCCCAGGCGGATGCGGCCATACGGCGAGAACGCCAGCCACAGCACGAAGCCCAGGCACAGCACGATCAGCAGCATGTACCACCAGCCGAACGCCGCCGACACCTCGGCCTGCGCCCATTGCAGCCAGTGCTCGCTGCCTTCGGGATAGAGAACGGTGAGCAGCCCGAGGATGCCGATCGACACCGAGGAACTGAAGAACACAAAACGGTTCAAGCGCAGGGGCGAACGCTTGGGATGAGCCAGGGAAGACATGGGGTCGTCTCATCAAGTCCGAGGGAGCACATGGGCGGGGCCGGACCGGTAAACCGGGCCCATGGCGTGGGGCGCGAGCGCATCCTAGGGTTTATTGATTGAACGTTCAATCAATAAAAAGCATAATGGCGGGCAGCCCGATCCTTCGGGTCGCAATCCGTGGAGAGACAATGCCGAAGAAAGGCGTGGAACCGGTACGGCGCGAACAGCTGATCCGGGCCACTTTCCAGACCATCGACGAGATCGGCATGGCCGATGCAACCGTCGCCACCATCGCGAAGAAGGCAGGGCTGTCCAGCGGCATCGTCGCCCACTACTTCGGCGACAAGGACGGCCTGCTCAATGCTGCAATGCGGCAGATCCTGCGCGAACTGAAGGACGCCGTTGCGCGCTACCGCGCCGATGTCGGCGATGACCCGCGCGACCAGCTGCGCGCCATCGTCGATGGCAACTTCGATGACAGCCAGATCAACGGCACCGCCATGCGCGTCTGGCTCACCTTCTGGGCCGCGAGCATGCACCAGCCGGAACTGGCCCGGCTGCAGCGCGCCAACGACCAGCGCCTGTTCTCCAACCTGTGCCACCAGTTCAACCGCCTGCTGCCCCACCCGCAGGCCCGCCTGGCCGCCCGCGGCCTGGCCGCGATGATCGACGGCCTGTGGCTGCGCGGCAGCCTGGTCGGCGGCCAGTTCAATGCCGAGAAGTCCCGGCGCATCGCTTACGGCTACATCGACTTCCAGTTGCAGGCTGTCGCGCTATAAGCGCTTCAGCACCCGCCCCCTTCCAAGGAGTACGCCCCATGACCACCCTGCCCGTCCAACAGCTGTACATCCACGGCCAGCGCGTCGATGCCACCAGCGGCAAGACCTTCAAGTCGGTGAATCCGGCCACCGGTGAGGTGATCGCCGAAGTGCAGGTCGCCAGCCAGGCCGACGTCGAGCGCGCCGTGCAGAGCGCGGCCGAAGGCCAGAAGGTGTGGGCCGCGATGACCGCGATGGAGCGTTCGCGCGTCCTGCGCCGTGCGGTCGAGATCCTGCGCGAGCGCAATGATGAGCTGGCCCACCTGGAAACCCTGGACACCGGCAAGGCGCTGGCCGAGACCACCACCGTGGACATCGTCACCGGTGCCGACGTGGTCGAGTACTACGCCGGCCTGGCCACCGCCATCGAAGGCATCCAGCTGCCGCTGCGCGAATCGAGCTTCTTCTACACCCGCCGCGAGCCGCTGGGCGTGGTCGCCGGCATCGGCGCGTGGAACTACCCGATCCAGATCGCCATGTGGAAGTCGGCCCCGGCCCTGGCCGCCGGCAACGCGATGGTGTTCAAGCCGTCCGAAGTGACCCCGCTGACCGCGATCCGGCTGGCCGAGATCTACACCGAAGCCGGCGTGCCGGCCGGCGTGTTCAACGTCGTGCAGGGCCCGGGCCGCGAGATCGGCCAGTGGCTGACCGAGCACCCGGTGATCGAGAAGATCTCCTTCACCGGCGGCGTCGCCACCGGCAAGAAGGTGATGGCCAGTGCCGCCTCCTCGTCGCTGAAGGAAGTGACCATGGAGCTGGGCGGCAAGTCGCCGCTGGTGATCTGCGATGACGCCGACCTCGACCGCGCCGCCGACATCGCGGTGATGGCCAACTTCTTCAGCTCCGGCCAGGTCTGCACCAACGGTACCCGCGTGTTCGTACCGCGCAGCATGCTGGCCGCGTTCGAAGCCGCCGTTGTCGAGCGCGTCAAGCGCATCCGCATCGGCGACCCGATGGCCGCCGGGACCAACTTCGGCCCGCTGACCAGCTTCCCGCACATGGAAAACGTGCTGCGCTACATCGAAAGCGGCAAGGCCGAAGGCGCCCGCCTGCTGACCGGCGGTGGCCGTGCCACCGAAGGTGCGCTGGCCAACGGTGCCTACGTGCTGCCGACCGTGTTCTCCGACTGCCGCGATGACATGACGATCGTCCGTGAAGAGATCTTCGGGCCGGTGATGAGCATCCTCGCCTACGACGACGAAGACGAAGTGGTGCGCCGTGCCAACGACACCACCTTCGGCCTCGCCGCCGGCGTGGTCAGCAAGGACGTCAGTCGCGCCCACCGCATCATCCACCGCCTGGAAGCCGGCATCTGCTGGATCAACACCTGGGGTGAATCGCCGGCCGAAATGCCGGTCGGCGGCTACAAGGAATCCGGCGTCGGCCGCGAGAACGGTATCTCCACCCTCGGCCACTACACCCGCATCAAGTCGGTGCAGGTCGAGCTGGGCGACTACGCCAGCGTGTTCTGACCGGCGCGCCCTGAGCGCGCCCCATCGTCCGGCCACCGTGCCGATCCGACATTCCGCCGGGACGCCTGCATGCAGCGCGCCCCGGCCTGCAGGAGACACCCATGAGCACCCATAACGAGTACGACTACATCATCATCGGCGCCGGTTCGGCCGGCAACGTGCTGGCCACCCGCCTCACCGAAGATGCCGATGTCAGCGTGCTGCTGCTGGAAGCCGGTGGCCCGGACTACCGGCTCGACTTCCGTACCCAGATGCCGGCCGCGCTGGCCTTCCCGCTGCAGGGCAAGCGCTACAACTGGGCGTACAAGACCGATCCCGAGCCCTTCATGAACAACCGCCGCATGGACTGCGGCCGCGGCAAGGGCCTGGGTGGCTCGTCGCTGATCAACGGCATGTGCTACATCCGCGGCAACGCGATGGACTACGACAACTGGGCCAGCATGCCGGGCCTGGAAGACTGGACCTACCTGGACTGCCTGCCGTACTTCCGCAAGGCGGAAACCCGCGACATCGGCGCCAATGACTACCACGGTGGCGACGGCCCACTGCGCGTGACCACGCCGAAGGCCGGCAACAACGAGCTGTTCGCGGCGATGGTCGAAGCCGGCGTGCAGGCCGGCTACCCGCGCACCGACGACCTCAACGGCTACCAGCAGGAAGGCTTCGGCCCGATGGACCGCACGGTGACCCCGAAGGGCCGTCGCTCCAGCACCGCCCGCGGCTACCTGGACCTGGCCAAGCCGCGCCCGAACCTGACCATCGTCACCCACGCACTGACCGACCGCATCCTGTTCTCGGGCAAGCGTGCGGTGGGCGTGCAGTGGCTGCACAACGACCAGCCGCAGCGTGCCACCGCGCGCCGCGAAGTGCTGCTGTGCGGCGGCGCCATTGCCTCGCCGCAGATCCTGCAGCGTTCGGGCGTCGGCCCGGCCGACCTGCTGCGCAGCCTCGACATCGACCTGGTGCACCACCTGCCGGGCGTCGGCGCCAACCTGCAGGACCACCTTGAGATGTACCTGCAGTACGAGTGCAAGAAGCCGGTGTCGCTGGCCCCGGCACTGAAGCTGTACAACCAGCCGGCGATCGGCGCCGAATGGCTGTTCCTGGGTACCGGCATCGGCGCCAGCAACCAGTTCGAGGCCGGCGGCTTCATCCGCAGCGACGCCGAGTTCGACTGGCCGAACCTGCAGTACCACTTCCTGCCGGTGGCGATCAATTACAACGGCTCCAACCCGATCAAGGCGCACAGCTTCCAGATGCACGTCGGCTCGATGCGCTCGCCCAGCCGCGGCCGCATCCATGTGCGCTCGAAGGACCCACGCGAACATCCCAGCATCCTGTTCAACTACATGTCGCACGACCAGGACTGGCGCGAATTCCGCGCGGCGATCCGCATCACCCGCGAGATCTTCGCGCAGCCGGCGCTGGCACCGTACAGCGGCCGCGAGATTTCGCCGGGCAGCGCGCTGCAGACCGACGCGCAGATCGATGCGTTCGTGCGCGAGCACGCCGAAACCGCCTACCACCCGTCGTGCTCGAACAAGATGGGCCACGCCGATGATCCGATGGCGGTGGTCGATGGCCAGGGCCGCGTGCATGGCGTGGAAGGCCTGCGCATCGTCGATGCCTCGATCATGCCGCAGGTGGTGACCGGCAACCTCAACGCGCCGACCATCATGATGGCCGAGAAGCTGGCCGACGTGATCCGCGGCCGCACCCCGCTCGCCCGCAGCACCGCGCCGTACTACAAGGCCAACGGCGCACCGGTGCGCAAGCAGGGCTGAGGAGCCCCAGGCCGGTAGGTGCCCACCTTGGTGGGCACTGATCCAAGCCCCCCCCCTCGGAATCCCGTGCCGACCAAGGTCGGCACCTACCATTGCCGTTTCCGAATCCTGTGCCGACCAGGGTCGGCACCAACCATCGCCGTTTCGGAATCCTGTGCCGACCAGGGTCGGCACCTGCCGTTGCAGCCTCCGCGAACCCCTCTTCGCGTTTTCCCTACGGCGGGGTATGCTGCAATGACCGGCCATTGTCGATACGCTCAGGGCCGGAACCTAATACACCACGATTCCTGGAGGGGGAATATGAGTCTGGATCGTCCCTGGCTGCAGAGCTATCCGAAAGGCGTTCCCGCCGAAATCGACGTCAACGAGTTCCATTCGGTCGCCTCGGTCTTCGACGCCTCCGTCGCGAAATTCCGCGACCGTCCCGCCTACTCCAGCTTCGGCAAGGTCATCACCTATGGTGAGACCGATGCGCTGGTCACCCAGTTCGCCGCCTACCTGCTGGGCGAGCTCAAGCTCAAGAAGGGTGACCGCGTCGCCCTGATGATGCCCAACTGCCTGCAGTACCCGGTGGCCACCTTCGGCGTGCTGCGTGCCGGCCTCACCGTGGTCAACGTCAACCCGCTGTACACCGCGCGCGAACTCAAGCACCAGCTGGTCGACGCCGGCGTCAGTGCGCTGGTGGTGGTCGACAACTTCGGCGACACCGTCCAGCAGGTCATCGCCGATACGCCGGTCAAGCACGTGATCACCACCGGCCTGGGCGACCTGCTCGGCGCCAAGGGTGCGATCGTCAACTTCGTGCTGAAGTACATCAAGAAGATGGTGCCCAACTACCACGTCAAGGGCGCGGTCCGCTTCAGACAGGCGCTCAAGCTGGGCAGCCGCCACACGCTTCCGAAGGTCGAGATCGACCACGACGACATCGCTTTCCTGCAGTACACCGGCGGCACCACCGGCGTGGCCAAGGGCGCGATGCTGACCAACCGCAACCTGATCGCCAACATGCAGCAGGCGTCGGCGTGGCTGTCCACCTCTGGCATCGAGCCGGGCAAGGAAGTCATCATCACCGCCCTGCCGCTGTACCACATCTTCGCGCTGACCGCGAACGGGCTGGTCTTCATGAAGTTCGGTGGCTGCAACCACCTGATCACCAACCCGCGTGACATGAAGGGCTTCGTCAAGGAGCTGAAGGGCACCCGCTTCACCGCCATCACCGGCGTCAACACGCTGTTCAACGGCCTGCTCAATACCCCCGGCTTCGACGAGATCGATTTCTCTTCGGTCAAGTTCACCCTGGGCGGCGGCATGGCCGTGCAGCGCGCGGTGGCCGAGCGCTGGAAGAAGACCACCGGCGTCACCCTGGTCGAGGCCTACGGCCTGACCGAAACCTCGCCGGCGGCCTGCATCAACCCGCTCACCCTGCCCGAGTACAACGGCTCGATCGGCCTGCCGATCCCGTCCACCGATGCCTGCATCAAGGACGACAACGGCAACATCCTGCCGCTGGGCGAAGTCGGTGAGCTGTGCATCAAGGGCCCGCAGGTGATGAAGGGTTACTGGCAGCGCCCGGATGAAACCGAAAAGGCCATCGACGCCGACGGCTGGCTGCACACCGGCGACATGGCGAAGATGGACGAGCACGGCTTCTTCTACATCGTCGACCGCAAGAAGGACATGATCCTGGTGTCCGGCTTCAACGTGTACCCGAACGAGGTCGAGGACGTCATCGCGATGATGCCGGGCGTGCTGGAAGTGGCCGCAGTCGGCGTTCCGGACGAGAAATCCGGCGAAGTGGTGAAGGTCGTGATCGTGAAGAAGGACCCGAACCTGACCGCCGAAATGGTCAAGGAGCACGCGCGGGCAAACCTGACCGGTTACAAGCACCCCAGAATCGTAGAATTCCGAAAAGAGCTGCCGAAGACCAACGTCGGCAAGATTCTCCGTCGCGAGCTTCGTGATACGCCCGCCCAGTAAGGGTTTGCGGGCAAGCAGGCAGAACAGGGGCCCCGCTGGCGACGGCGGGGCCTTTTCATTGCCGGAACATGGCCGGCCCAGCGCTTGCGAGCGGTTCACGACAGGTGCATAGAATCAATCGCCGCCGCACGTTCAGCTCGCCCCCTCACTCTTCTCCGTCCGCTCTGCGGTTGGCCGGACGGTCACACGGAGAACTCCCATGTCTGCAGTACGCCCCATCATCACCCGCCCTGCCCAGCACCCTACCCTGCGCATCACCGAAGAGACGGAGCGGGATGTCTACTGGATCCACATGCACGCCAACCTGGTCAACCAGCCGGGCCGGCCATGCTTTGCGTCACGTCTGGTCGATGACATCGTCGACTACCAGCGCGACCTGGGCGATCGCCTCAGTGCCTCGCATGTTCTGTCACCGCATGTCGTTCTGGCCTCGGACAGCGACGTGTTCAACCTGGGCGGCGATCTCGAACTGTTCTGCCGCCTGATCCGCGAAGGGGATCGCGCCCGCCTGCTTGACTACGCGCAGCGCTGCGTGCGCGGCGTGCATGCCTTCCATGCCGGTCTCGGCGCCCGTGCCCACAGCATCGCGCTGGTCCAGGGCAATGCACTCGGTGGCGGCTTCGAAGCGGCGCTGAGCTGCCACACCATCGTTGCCGAGGAAGGCGTACTGATGGGCCTGCCGGAGGTGCTGTTCGACCTGTTCCCCGGCATGGGCGCCTACTCCTTCCTGTGCCAGCGGATCAGCCCGCGCCTGGCCGAGAAGATCATGCTGGAGGGCAATCTCTACACGGCCCGCCAGCTCAAGGAGATGGGCCTGGTCGACATCGTGGTGCCGGTCGGCGAAGGCGTGGCCGCAGTGGAACAGGTGATCAAGGACAGCAAGCGGATTCCGCACGCCTGGGCGGCGATGCGCGAAGTCAACGAGATCGCCACCATGGTGCCGCTGCACGAAATGATGCGGATCACCGAGATCTGGGTCGACACCGCCATGCAGCTCGGCGAGAAGTCCCTGCGTACGATGGATCGACTGGTGCGGGCGCAGGCCCGGCGCAATGGCGACCCGGCCTGACAGCCCGGCGGTTCAGGACGGGCTGCGCTCACTGTCGTCGCGGTGCGGTGCCCCCGCACTACGCGCGGCCAGCGCATTCCTGCCGTTGCGCAGGGCGGCCGACAGGTTGCCGAGCCGGGTGTTCCACTCGCCCTTCAGCTGCCAGTCCGCCATGCGCATGATCTCGCCACTGGAGGCGGCAACCTGGACCAGTCCCAGGTTGCTCGCCACACCGCGCAAGGCGTGGGCATGCTCGCGGAAGTCTTCCCAAGCCTGGCGCTCACCGCAGGCCTGCAGCTGGCCCATGCTGGCGTCGACGTCCGCCAGGCACTGGTCGATGAACTTGCGCTCGAAGCCATCGCCCATGCCCAGCGCAGCCAGCTCGTCCAGCACGGCGGTGTCGAGCACGCCATCGCCGACCGGCAACGCGGGCACCGACTGGATACCGGTTTCGGCACGGGTATTGGCCGCAACGTCGGCCAGTACTTCCAGCAACCGGGTGGCGACCACCGGCTTGGCCAGGAACGCGCGCGCGCCCGCCTGTTCGCAGCGCAGGATCGACTCGGGGGTGACATCGGCACTGAGCACCATCACCGGCACATAGGGCATGCCACTGGCCTGCATCACCCGCAGCTGCTTGAGCAGGTCCAGGCCGCTCATGCCGGGCATGTGCAGATCGACGATCGCCGCGTCGTAACTGGCCTGCTCAAGCGCGTCGAGCACTTCGGCGCCACCATTGACGCAGGTGACCTTGTGGCCGGCCTTCTCGAGCAGGCGCTGCAGCACCATCCGGTTGGCCTCATGGTCATCGGCCACCAGCACCCGCAGGCTGCGCACCCGTGCCCGATGGCGCAGGAACGGATTGGAGAACGCAATGACGTTGCCGGCTTCGGCCACCTCGGACGCCGCCACCGGCGCCGCCACGGGGTCTGCAACGTCCAGCGTGATTTCAACCCAGAACACGCTGCCGCGCGGGCTGTTCGGGGCGTAGCCGACCTGGCCGCCCATCGACTCCACCAGGCCCTTGGCAATGGCCGTACCCAGGCCGGTGCCCTCATGGCGCCGGGCCAGGCCGACATCGCCCTGCTCGAATGCATTGAACAGGCGACCGCGCAGGGCCACCGGCACACCGATGCCGGTATCGACGATCTCGAAGCGCAGGCGTACCCGCTCGCTGCCCAGCGCATCAGGGCTGGACACGTGCAGTTGCACGTAGCCGCTGTCGGTGAACTTGACCGCGTTGCCCATCAGGTTCAGCAGGATCTGCTGCAGATGGCCGGCGTCGCCCAGCAGGCGCGGCGGCACGTTCTCGTCCACCTGCACGCGGTAGTCCAGCGATTTCGAGCGGGTCTGCGGGGTCAGGATCAGGTTGATCGCCTGCAGTACGTCGGCCAGCGCGAATTCGTGCCACTCCACCCGCACCTTGCCCGCCTCGATCGCGGAGATGTCCAGCACCTCTTCCACCAGCGCCAACAGGCTGCGGGTCGAGGCCTGGATGGTGTTCAGGCATTCGCGCTGCTCATCGTCCAGGCGCGTGGTGGCCAGCACTTCGGTCATGCCGGCCAGGCCATTCAACGGCGTGCGGAACTCGTGGCTCATGTTGGCCAGGAAGCGGCTCTTGGCCTCGTTGGCCTGGCGTGCTTCGGCCACGGCGCGGGTCAGCGCGTGCAGCAGCGAGTCGAAGTACAGCGGGATCGCGCCCAGGCCCAGCAGCAGGCCCCAGCCCAGATAGTCGTGGCCCCGCCAGTACGGCGACAGCATCACCGTGCACAGGAACGCCAGGCAGCCCATCGCGGTGGCCACGCGCAGATAGGTACTGCCGTAGCGCATGCCGTTGCCGATCGTCACCCACAGCATCACCGCGTACAACGGTGCCGCTGGCTCGCCCTGGATGGTCATGATCCAGGCCATGCAGGTGTAGTCGGTCAGCATGCCGATCACCCGCCGCACATGCGACACGCCCGGACGCACCAGAATCGCCGCCAGCAGCCCGGCGGAGATGGTCAGCTCGAAGGCCAGGATCAGCCAGGTCGTGGTCAGCGCTTCACCGCCACCACTGAGTGAGCGCCAGCCCAGGTAGCTGATGAACAGCGCAGTGATGACGATGCGGATCAGGTTCTGTGCGTGCTCGCTGTCCTCGCGCCCGGACAGGCGCTGCCTGAAGCGGGCCAGCAGCGAACGCGAGCCGGCAGCGACGGCGGGGGTCGTATCCATGGTCGGATGTCGCATCCTTCGGCGCAGCAGGGAAGAACAGCACAACGGAACCGCCAGCAGGCCCAGCCACAGGGAAAGGGCCAGGCCTGGATTGGCCCGCCAGTAAGGGGTCATCAGTACGGTGGCACCGAAACTGGCCATTGCCAACACGATGGCAGCGGCCAGGTAGCGGGGGCCGAAACGCAACCCATTGCCGACCGTCACCCACATCACCACGGCATACACCCAGGCCAATGGCTCGCCCATCTGGATCATGCCGACGGCGATCAACCCGTAGTCGGCCAGCATCCCGGCTACCCGTCGCGGGTCCGAGCGGCCCGGCTTCCACAGCAGCCACGCGAACAGCAGCAGCGACAGGCCGAGCCCGGTCAGTATGGTCGCCAATACGCCCTGATACTGCTCCAGCCGATGCAGCCGGGCGCCCGACAGCAGCACATAGACCAGGATCAGCGAGATCAGCACCATCCGCACGATCGCCTGGCCATGCTCCGAATCCGGACGCTGCGCCAGCCGGCGCTTCACGCGTGCGAACAGGTCCTGCATGTCACCCACCCGGTCGCGTCGATGCCGTCGAGTGCTGGGCGCAGATATCCATCAGCTGCGGGTGGCCGCGCATCAGCGCATCCACGCAGCGCGGGTCGAACAACCGGCCACGCTGGGCATACAGATAAGCCAGTGTGGCTTCCATGGTCCATGCTTCCTTGTACGGACGGGGCGAAATCAGCGCATCGAACACGTCGGCCACGGCCACGATCCGCGCCTCCAGCGGAATGGCCTCGCCCACCAGGCCGTCCGGGTAACCGCTGCCGTCATAGCGCTCGTGATGGCGCAGCGCGATCAACGCACCGACCTGGATGAAGCGGTTCTGGCTGCCGCTGAGCAGCTCATGGCCGATCCGCGGGTGCCGGCGCATGATCGCCAGCTCCTCGTCGTTGAGCTTGCCCTGCTTGAGCAGCACGGCATCGGGAATGGCGATCTTGCCCATGTCATGCAGCGGTGCCGCCATCTCGATCAGCTTGACGTCATCCTCGGGCAGGCCGAGCTGCTCAGCGATCAACCCGGCGACCCGTGCCATGCGCTCCAGATAGGCACTGGTGCCGGCATCACGGAACTCGATCGCACGAGCCAATCGCGACAGGGTTTCGCGTTCGCGTTCCTCGACCTCGTGCATGCTGGCCAGCAGCCGCTGTTCCAGCGACAACGCACGCTGTTTCACGTTCTCGGTCTGCTGGCGCAGCTGCAACAGGTTGTAGCAGCGCGCACGCAGTTCGCGCGGTCGGATCGGCTTGACCAGGAAATCGATGACACCCGCTTCCAGCGCCGCCTGCCGGATCGGCTCGTCGCCAACCACGGTGATCAGGATGACCGGAATGTCGCGGTGCTTGGGCAGGCGACGGAAACGACGGGCGAACTCCAGCCCGTCCATCTCCGGCATGCGGTAATCGAGCAGCAGCAGGTCGACCGGATGCGCCTCGCACCAGGCCAATGCAGTCAGCGGGTCACCGAAGTCATACACGCTCAATTCCGGCGCGATGTCCTCGATGACATGACGCAGCATCGTCCGGGCGGACGTCTGGTCGTCAACAATGACGATGTTCAACGCGTACTCTGCCTGGCTTCTCGACCATGCTGGATCATCAGCAGGCGAGGATACTCTGCCGCTGCGAACGCTCGCACCCTGCATCGGCCTGACTCCCGTGTCATACGTCCCGGTTCATGATCGTCATCACATTGTGAAGCGGACGCTTCACAATGCACCATCCCCCTGGCGCCGATCAAGCCATAACAGGCGTCAAGGTAGTGCATTAACGATACGCCGAGTGCGGGACGCGTCAATCGCGCCGTCTCGTTTCGCGACGGCGCGCACAATCAGGAGTCAGAAAAACGGCTTACTGCTCCGGACGCATGTACGGGAACAGCAGCACGTCACGAATCGAACTGCTGCCGGTGAGCAGCATCACCAGGCGATCGACGCCGATGCCGAGGCCGCCGGTCGGGGCCATGCCGTACTCCAGCGCACGGATGTAGTCGGCGTCGTAATGCATCGCCTCGTCGTCGCCACCTTCCTTCGCAGCCACCTGGGCCTGGAAGCGCTGGGCCTGGTCTTCCGGATCGTTCAATTCCGAGAAGCCGTTGGCCAGCTCCTTGCCGTTGACGAACAGCTCGAAGCGGTCGGTGTAGCCCGGATCGTTGTCGTTGGCGCGGGCCAGCGGCGAGACCTCCACCGGATGATCGGTGATGAAGGTCGGCTGGATCAGGGTGTGCTCGACGGTGGCTTCGAAGATCTCCAGCAGCAGCTTGCCCCAGCCATAGGACGGCTTGACCTTGATCTTCAGGCGCTCGCAATGGCGCAGCAGCGCATCGCGGTCGGTGCAGTCGGCGGCGGAGATCTCCGGGTTGTGGTGACGCACGGCCTCGTCCATGCGCCAGCGGCGGAACGCCGGGCCCAGGTCGATCTTCGCGCCGTCCCACTCGACCTCGGTGCCACCGTTGACGGTCGCGGCGACGTCACGGATCACGCCTTCGGTCAGGTCCATGATCTCGTTGTACGTGGCATAGGCCTCGTACAGTTCCATCATGGTGAACTCCGGGTTGTGCCGGGTACTGACACCTTCGTTGCGGAAGTTGCGGTTGATCTCGTACACGCGCTCCAGGCCACCGACGGTCAGGCGCTTGAGGTACAGCTCGGGCGCCACGCGCAGGTACAGGTCCAGGTCCAGCGCGTTGTGGTGGGTGGTGAACGGCTTGGCCGCTGCGCCGCCGGGGATGTAATGCATCATCGGCGTCTCGACTTCCAGGAAGTCGCGGTTGTCGAGCCAGGCGCGCATGGCGCGGATGATCTTCGAGCGCTTGATGAAGACCGCGCGCGATTCCGGGGTCACGATCAGGTCGACGTAGCGCTGGCGGTAGCGCTGCTCGACGTCGGCCAGGCCATGCCACTTGTCCGGCAGCGGGCGCAGCGACTTGGTCAGCAGGCGGATCGATTCGGCCTTGACCGACAGCTCGCCAGTCTTGGTACGGGTCAGGCCGCCTTCGACGGCGATGATGTCACCCACGTCCCAGCCCTTGAAGGCGGTGTAGGCATCACCGAGGACCGTGCCCTGCAGGAACAGCTGGATGCGGCCGGACTCGTCCTGGATCTGCGCAAAGCTGGCCTTGCCCATGATGCGCTTGGCCATCAGGCGGCCGGCCATCTTCACCTGGCGGCCGTTGCCTTCCAGGGCCTCGGCGGTCCACTGTTCGGCATCGGCGAATTCTTCCTGCAGTCGTCCGGCAAAGTCCTCGCGACGGAAGTCGTTCGGGTACGCGATGCCCTGCCCACGCAGCGCTTTGAGTTTCTCACGGCGCTCGGCGATCAACTTGTTTTCGTCGACGGGGGGGGTATCGGTAGCTTCGCTCATGGATCTGCGGGAATCGTGTAGTGAGGGGGGATGCTGCGCCCGGCACAGCCGGCTCCACAGCATACCAAAACCGCCCTGCCCCCGGCCCCTGGTGGCCCCGTCCCGGTAGCCGCCAGCCCAGGTCGGCGCCGACAAGCCCAGGCAGTCGCCAACCTTGGTTGGCGCCGACAAGCCTCGGTAGTCGCCAACCTTGGTTGGCGCCGACAAGCCTCGGTAGCCGCCAACCTTGGTTGGCGCTTCGTGTGTCGACCAAGGTCGACACCTACCTGGCCGCGTGGGCCCGGCGTCAGCCGTTGCCGGGGAACGCCTGGCGCAGTTCGTCCACCAGCACCCGCTCGTTCTCCGAATAGTCGATCGGCACCGACACCAGGTGCACCCCGCCCTCATTGAACGCCGCTTCCAAGGTCGGGATGAACTGCTCGATGGCCGTCACCTCGTGACCCCTGCAGCCATAGGCCTCGGCATACTTGACGAAATCCGGGTTGCCGAAGGTCATGCCGTAATCGGTGAAACCATCCACCGCCTGTTTCCAGCGGATCATCCCGTAAGCGCCGTCGTTGAGGATCAGCACCACCAGATTCAGGCCCAGCCGGCGCGCCGTTTCCAGCTCCTGGCTGTTCATCATGAAGCCGCCATCCCCGCACACCGCCAGCACCCGCCGCTGCGGGTACAGGATCGAGGCCATGATCGCCGACGGCAGGCCCGCGCCCATCGTCGCCAGCGCGTTGTCCAGCAGCAGCGTATTGGCCACCTGGGTGCGGTAGTTGCGGGCGAACCAGATCTTGTACATGCCGTTGTCCAGCGCCACGATGCCGTCCGGTGGCATCACCTGGCGCACGTCGTGCACCAGCCGCTGCGGCGTGAACGCTTCCTCTTCGGCACGGTCAGCGATGTGCTCCAGGATGGTCGCGCGCAGCGGCAGCAGCGCATCGGCGTTCGGCACCGCACCCTCGATGCGATCGGCCAGCTGGGTCAGCGCGCGGCCGATATCACCGATCACTTCCACCTGCGGGAAGTACACCTGCTCCACCGCCGCCTGCGAGTAACCGATATGGATCACGGTCGGGCCGCCCGGGCGCATCACGAACGGCGGCTTTTCGGTGACCTCGTGGCCGATGGTCACGATCACGTCGGCCTGGTCGATCGCCATGTGCACGTAATCGCGCTCGGTCAGCGCCGCGGTGCCCATGTACAGGCCCGAGCCACCGGCCACCGCCCCCTTGCCCATCTGGGTGGTGAAGAACGGAATGCCGGCCCGCAGCACGAACGCTGACAGCGCTTCGCTGGACTGTGGCCGCGACGCCGCCGAAGCGATCATCAGCAGCGGACGCCTGGCGTTACGGATGATCTCCGCCGCACGATCGAGCGCCTCCGGGCTGGCAATGGGGCGCTCCACCGCGTGCGGGGGAATCAATGCCACGCCCTCGACCTCGTTGGCCGCGATGTCTTCCGGCAGTTCCAGCAGCACCGGACCCGGCCGCTCTTCCTGGGCCACCCGGAACGCCTCGCGGACGATGGTCGGGATGGTGCGCGCCGAGACGATCTGCCGCGCCTGCTTGGTCAGCGGCTTCATCGTGCTGACGATATCCACGATCTGGAAGCGCGCCTGCTTGCTGGCAACGATGCCCTTCTGCCCGGTGATCATGATCACCGGCCACGCACCCAGCAACGCATACGCCGCGCCGGTGGTGAAGTTGAGCGCGCCCGGGCCAAGCGTGGCCAGGCACACGCCGGGCTTGCCGGTCAGGCGCCCATAAGTGGCCGCCATGAACACCGCCGCCTGCTCATGGCGGGTGACGACCAGCTCGATGCTGGAATGGCGGAGCGACTCGACCACGTCGAGGTTTTCTTCGCCGGGGATGCCGAAAATACGCTCGACGCCTTCGTTCTCAAGCGCGGCGACGAGCAGGTCTGAACCCTTGGACATTGGAATGCCGTCCTTTTCGCTGGACTGATGGTGGATCGTTGCAGGAAGGATGAGAGCCGCGCGTCAAGGCTTGTCGAACCACACCGTCTGCGCGTTGACGAATTCACGGATACCGAAGTGCGAGAGCTCGCGGCCGAAACCGCTCTTCTTCACGCCACCGATCGGCACGCGCGGGTCGGACGCCGAGAAGCCGTTGACGAACACGCCCCCGGTCTGCAGCCGGCGCGCCAGCTGCATGGCCCGCGCGCGGTCGCCGGTCCACAGGTTGCCGCTGAGGCCGAACTCGCTCTGGTTGGCCAGTTCCACCGCATGGTCGGCATCGCGCGCGCGGCTGATCGAGGCCACTGGGCCGAAGGTCTCGGTATCGAAGGCCTGCATGCCCGGCGCCACGCCGGCCAGCACAGTGGGGGCATAGAACGCGCCCGGGCGCTGCAGTTGATGACCACCGACCAGCAGCTGCGCACCGGCCTCCACCGAAGCGCGCACCTGCGCATCGAGCTGCTCAAGCAGATCCTGGCGCGCCATCGGGCCGATGCGGTTGCCGGGGTCGCGGCCATCGCCAATGGTCAGCGCCTGCACCTTCTGGCAGAACTGCGCCACGAACCGGTCGTAGACCGCCTCTTCGACGATGATGCGCTTGCCGGCAATGCAGACCTGCCCGGTGTTCTGGAAGCGCGAGGCCACCGCGGCATCAACGGCGGCATCGAGATCGGCATCGGCCAGCACGATGAACGGATCGGAGCCACCCAGCTCCAGCACCACCTTCTTCAGCGCCTGCCCGGCCTGGGCGGCAATGCTGCGACCGGCCGCCACGCTGCCGGTCAGGGTCACCGCGGCGATACGGTCATCGGCAATCGCGCGGCTGGTGCCCTCGCGGCTGATGTTGGCGGCGATGAAGGTGCCGTCCGGCAGCCCGGCATCACGCCAGGCGGCATCCAGCAGCTGCGCGGTACCCACGATGTTCTCGGCCGGCTTCAGCAGGAAGCCGTTGCCGCCCATCAGGATCGGCACCGCCGCACGCATCACCTGCCAGTATGGGAAATTCCACGGCATGATGCCCAGCACCACGCCCAGCGGCAGGTAGGACACGTAGGCCTTGTCATCGGGCACCTGGGTCGGCTCGTCGCGCAGGAACTGCGCGCCGTGGTCGGCGTACCAGTCGCACAGCACGGCGCACTTTTCGATCTCGGCCAGTGATTCGGCCTGGACCTTGCCCATTTCGGCGGTGGCCAGCGCGGCCAGCTTTTCACGGTCACGGCGCAGTACGGCAGCCATCGCGCGCAGCACACCGGCGCGCTGTTCGAGGCTGGTTTCGCTCCAGGCGGCAAAGCCGGCCTGGCCGCGGTCAAGGATCGCCTCCAGTTCGGCGTCGGTGGCGAAGGGATGGCTGGCGATGAGCTGGCCGGTGGCCGGATCGCGGGAAATGGCAGTGCTGGGGGCAGCGGACATGCAGGTCTCCTGGTGTCTCGACGACGGGCAGTGGCCCGTCTCCTGCACAGGAATGTGGACCTGTTCGATGGCAGCAACAAGGCGTCTGCTTATCCTGTGACCTGCACTTACCTGCCTGAATGGGCGGCTCTTGGCAGGGCTGCGCCCTGCACCCGCTCAAGCCAGAGCAACGTCAAAAGCCGGGATTCCGTGGGATGGCGGGGTGGGTCCGGTTGCGGGAGACGCCGTAAACCCGTCCTTGGGGGCTTGGCCGCGGCATCCATGCCGCGGACACTCCCGCAACCGGACCCACCCCGCCTTCGACAATTTCCTGCTGCTGTTGGTGGGTGCCGACCTTGGTCGGCACGGGGTCGGATCTCATCGTGAATTTCGATATCTGACAGATGTGTCGACCAAGGTCGACACCCACCAACAGCCGCGTGAACCTGTCGAAGGTGGGGCGGTGTCGGAGTGCGGGGTGTCAGCCGCATGGGCCCGAGGCATGCCTCGGGCGGGCTGGGCAGGACGCCCAACCCCGGTCTTGCCGTGTGCGCAGGAACGCGCACACGAGCAAGCGGCTGCCAAGCCTACACGGACGTACTTGCGGCGTCCCCGCACTCCGGCACCGCCCCGCCACCCCACGGATAGCCTGCTGTTGCTGTTGCAGTTGCTTCGGCCTCTGCGGGTGCAGGGCTGCAAGCCCTGCCGAACACCCCTACTTCCGCGGCAGGTAGGTCACCAGCGAGAGGTCGTGCCGGCTCTCCGGCACCAGCGCCACGTACTGCAGGTCCAGCAACCCGCGCGTGGGATGGTTCAGCTTCTTCGCACCTTCGTCGAACCGGCGCACGTCGTGCTCCGGCCACCACTGCCGGAATTCCTCGCTGTGCGCCGCGATATCCTCGACCAGTGCCAGGAACGGCGCCTTGTCCGGCGCCTGCGCCATCGCCGCACGGAAGCCTGCCAGCAGGCCGCGGGTCATTTCTTCCCAGTTGAGGATCAGCGTGCGGTACGGCGGGTACAGGAACATCAGCCGCAGCGTGTTGCGCTCATGCGGCGCCAGCTGGCTGTAATCCACGAACAGTTCGGCGATGGCCGGGTTCCAGGCCAGGATGTCGAAACGGGTATTGCGCACGTAGGCCGGGATCGGCTGCATCGCCTCCACCAGTTGGCGCAGGCCGTCGGTCACGCTCTCGTCCGGCGACTCCAATGGCACGCCATAGCCGGACAGCGCGAACGCATAGGCGCGCTCGTCGTCGCTCATGCGCAGCACCTGCGCCAGGCGCTCCAGCACCTCGGGCGAGGCGCGAACTTCGCGCCCCTGCTCGATCCAGGTGTACCAGCTGACGCTGACCCCGATCGCCAGCGCCACTTCCTCGCGCTTCAGGCCCGGGGTACGCCGGCGCCCGGCCGGCAGGCCGAGCGTGGTGGGGTCGACACGGGCGCGGCAGGCCTTGAGGAAGCCACCCAGTTCCTTGCGTTCACTTTCGCTGCGCATCATCGCCCTCCGTTGCGGAAGGCGATGATATCCGCGCAGGCACGTGGATCAGGCATCGACGCGCTTGGAACCCACGGCCAGGCCGGCCTTCAGGCTGGCCTCGACGAATTCGTCCAGGTCACCGTCGAGCACCTTCTGCGTGTCCGAACGCTCGATGCCGGTACGCAGGTCCTTGATACGGCTCTGGTCAAGCACGTAGTTGCGGATCTGGCTGCCCCAGCCGATGTCGGACTTGGTGGCTTCCACCGCATCCTTCTCGGCATTGCGCTTCTGGATTTCCAGCTCGTACAGCTTGGCGGCCAGCATCTTCATCGCGTTGTCGCGGTTCTGGTGCTGGCTGCGGCCGGTCTGGCAGGCCACGACGATGTTGGTCGGGATGTGGGTGATACGCACCGCCGACTCGGTCTTGTTGACGTGCTGGCCACCGGCACCGGACGAACGGTACACGTCGGTACGCAGGTCGGCCGGGTTGATGGTGATGTCGATGTTGTCATCGATTTCCGGCGACACGAACACCGAGGTGAAGCTGGTGTGGCGGCGGTTGTCCGAATCGAACGGCGACTTGCGCACCAGGCGGTGCACGCCGGTCTCGGTCTTCAGCCAGCCATAGGCATAGTCGCCTTCCACCCGCAGCGTGGCCGACTTGATACCGGCAACGTCACCGCCGGAGACTTCCATCAGCTCGGTCTTCCAGCCGCGCGATTCGCACCAGCGCAGGTACATGCGCAGCAGGATCTCGGCCCAGTCCTGGGCTTCGGTGCCACCGGCACCGGCCTGGATGTCGACGAATGCCGCCGCATTGTCCATCTCGCCGGAGAACATGCGCTGGAATTCCAGCTTCTCGACGTGCGCCTGGTGCTTGTCCAGGTCGGCGACCACGGCCAGCGCGGTGTCTTCGTCCTGCTCGGACTCGGCCAGCTCCAGCAGTTCGGTCGCGTCGGTCAGGCCGTCCAGTACCGAGGCGATGCCGCCCACGGTCTTTTCCAGGCTGGAACGCTCGCGGCCCAGGTTCTGGGCGTACTCGGCGTTGTTCCAGACGTCGGGGCTTTCCAGCTCCCGCGTTACTTCTTCAAGACGCTCTTTCTTGGCGTCGTAGTCAAAGATACCCCCGAAGCGACAGCACGCGATCGGTCAGATCGGTGATGCGCTGGCGGACAGGATTCAGTTCGATCATGTCGGCGGTCATGCATTCAAAAGATGACTGCAAATGATACCGCAGCCGCCCGGCCGCGGCGAGGCGGCCCGAACCCGGTGGTCCCGCGCCTGGACACGGGCCCGCACGATGCCGGTAGACTTCCCGACCGCCGCGGGTACAGGGGGACGCGCGGTCCATTCCCATCCAAGGAGCATCAATTCAATGACGATCATGCGTTCCACCCTCTGCCTGGCCGCCTGCCTGCTGGCCGCCAATGCCTCGGCCATCGACCTGAAGGGCCTGACCAGCACCGGCATGAAGGCCGGCAAGGCGCTGACCCTGTCCGACGCCGAGGTCTCGGCCGCCGCAGACCAGGCCTGCACCTACATGGACAAGGACAACCAGGTGGTTGCCGGCAATGATCCCTATGCCCAGCGCCTGGCCAAGATCACCCAAGGCCTGGCCAACGAGGACGGCCTGAACCTGAACTTCAAGGTCTACCGCACCGCCGACGTCAACGCCTGGGCGATGGCCAACGGCTGCGTGCGCGTCTACACCGGCCTGATGGACATGGCCAGCGACGACGAAGTGCGTGGCGTGATCGGCCACGAAATCGGCCACGTGAAGCTGGGGCACAGCAAGACCAAGATGCGCACGGCCCTGCTCGCCTCGGCTGGCCGCGAAGGCCTGGCCGCCTCGGGCAATGGCAACCTGACCCAGCTCAGCCAGGGCCAGCTGGGCGAGCTGGCCGAAGGCTTCGTCAACGCGCAGTTCTCGCAGAAGGAAGAGAGCGCGGCGGACGAGTACGGCTACCAGTTCATGAAGCGCCACAGCTACGACCCGGCGGCACTGGCCAGCATGTTCCGCAAGCTGTCCAGCGAAGGCGGCCTGATGTCCTCGCACCCAGGCTCGGAAGCCCGCGCTGCGCGCATCGACGCGATGATCAAGAAGGACAAGAAGTAAGTTGACCGCGGGCGGGCCACACGGCCCGCCCGCTCACCCGCCCGCCAGGGCGAGCCGGAGTTGGGGCAGCTGTCGTCTACTGCACGGTACTTTGACGCCATCGGCCATGTGGAGCAGCGCCTCGCCGCCCTCCAGTGGCTCGATCGAGCGCAACTGGCCACGATTGATCATCCAGCTGCGATGCGGGCGTAGAAACACCCCCGGATCCAGCCGCTGCTCCAGCACCGACATGGTGATCCGCAGCGGGTAATCATGGCCACGCACGTGGAGGTTCACGTAGTTGCCTGCCGCCTGGGCGTATTCGACGTCTTCGGTGGCGACCAGGAACTCCTTGCCCAGCTTGCGCACCAGGAAGTGCTGCGGGCGCTCGACCGGCTCCACCGGGACGCCAACGTCAGGCTCGGCCAGCAGGCTCGCCTCGCCCTGGCGCCGCCGCCCAAGCCAGCTGGCCAGGTGCTCCAGCGCCACGAACAGCGCAAACGTACGCACATCCTTCAGGTATTCGTAGGCAAAGCGCTCCAGCCAGCCGGCATCGTCCTGGTAGCGATAGCCCACTGCCGCGTAGGCCAGGTGCCGGACCACCATCATTCCCACTACGTGAAGCAGCGACCAGCCCACGCTGGCCAGCAGGTACAACGGCAACCGCCGGCGCCAGGTATCGGCATGCAGGGGCCAGCGCTCGCACCCCCACCACAGCAGCGGCAGGGTCGCCAGGATCAGGCTCAGGCTGCTGAACTCCCAGATCAGTGGCTCCCACAGGCCCAGATCCGCGCCCCGGCGTCCTGCGTCCATCACCTCCACCAGCGCATTGCTCACCGCTGAAACTGACAGGATCGCGGTCCATACCAGAATGCGGGTTGACGTACGCCAGCGCGTCGGGCGCCCCTGTGCCATTGCTGCATCCATCTCGTTGCGGTGCTCCAGCGTGCCTCAAGGGGACGAGGGTAGCGGCTCCACTGGTCCCCCGCCGCCCGCCATTGGTCACCTTGGCGGTACCAGCGGGCCCAGCGCCATGGTCACAGCGCGTGTTGGCGCTCACCGTGGCCTGACCTCCCTGCCCGGCCTACCCATGAACCGACGCCACGACATCGACGCCCTGCGGGTGTTCGCCTTCGCCCTGTTGATCCTCTACCACACCGGCATGGCCTACGTGGACGACTGGGGCTTCCACCTCAAGAGCGTACATGCCGCCGAATGGCTGCAGTGGCCAATGGTGTTCGTCAACCGCTGGCGGATGTCGCTGCTGTTCCTGATCTCGGGCATCGCCATTGCATTGATGCGGCCGGAAGGCAGGCTGCTGCGCTTTGCAGGCCTGCGCACGTGGCGGCTGCTGCTGCCCTTGCTGTTCGGCATGTTCATCATCGTGCCGATCCAACCCTACTGCGAAGGGGTGGCCAACGGCCATGTCGCACCGGGCTTCGGCGCCTTCCTGCTGCGCTACTGGCAGGTGCGGCCGTGGCCGGAAGGCAGTTTTGCCGGCTGGCAGTACGGCATCACCTGGAACCACCTGTGGTACCTGGCCTACCTGTGGAACTACACGCTGGCGCTGGCCCTGCTGATGCCGCTGCTGGCGCGCGCGCCGGTGCGCCGCGCCATGGCCCGCGTTGCGGCGTCGGGCTGGCTGCTGATCGGCATTCCGTTCGTGCTGCTGCTTACCTGGGTGGTCTGGCTGGAGCCGATCTACCCGTCCACCAATGCCCTGCTCGGCGACTGGTACCAGCACGCGAAGTACGCCACGGTGTTCCTGGCCGGTTACCTGCTCGGTCGCGAACCCGTGTTCTGGGAACGGGTGGTTGCCCTGCGCCGCACCACGCTGTGGCTGGCGCTTGCCGCCGTCGGCTGGTACATGGGCCTGCGCATCCTCGGCCAGGTGCTGCCGGCCGACTCGCCGCTGCGGCAGTGGCCCGCTCCTTTCTGGGACCTGCAGGTCCGGACCAGCCAGTCGCTGTACGTCTGGACCGCGCTGCTGGCCATCCTCGGCTGGGGCAAGGTCATCCTCGACCGCCCGTTCCGTTGGCTGCCGTACTGCACCGAGGCGATCTATCCCTGGTACATGCTGCACCAGAGCCTGATCATCGCGCTGTTGTTCTGGCTCAAGCCGCTGCAGCTTGGCGCGTGGACCGAGCCGGCGCTTCTGCTCGGCGGTACCGTCGGTGGCTGCCTGCTGATCCACGAGCTGCTGATCCGCCGCGTGCGCTGGCTGCGGCCGCTGTTCGGGCTGCGTGCCGAGCCACGATCATTGCCGACCGCACACGCCGCGACGGCGGCCTCATAGAGCCGAGCCCCTGCTCGGCTCCGCATCGACCCTGGGTGACTCATTCCACCGTGAACTCACCCACCAGCACGGTCTCGGCGCGGTCCTTCAGCCGCATCGTGACCATCTGGTCCTTCTGCTTCGGCGTGCCCCAGTGGGTGGTCAGGCGCAGCATCAGGGTCGTCGCGCCGGTCACCAGCTGCTGGCGGCTACCGAAGTAGTTCGCCTCCACCTTGTACCTGCCGGGCCTGGCGTTGCGCAGCGAGAACTGCTCCGGGCCGTAGCCACCGGTGAAGTCCTGCGACATCTGCCCGCCCTGGTAGGTCAGGCGGTTGCCGTAGTACGCGCGCTCGCCGTTCGGGTCGGTCACCCACAGGTCCATGTCGCTGTTGTCGGCATCCCAGGCCAGCACCACGCGCAGGTCCAGCGGCATCGCCTGCAGCAGGCGCGGGTCGATGCCCGTGGTGTCCAGCACCGGGCGGCTGCGTGATACCAGGTTGGTCAATTCGTCCAGCGCGATCAGCGCAATACCATCAAAACGGTTGTCCCACGGCCGCACCACCACCTGGTACAGCGGCGCCATCGCGTGCTGCGGCTTGCCGGCGGCGGCCAGCGCCAGGCCGAGGTCACGGAAACTCTGCGGTTCTTCCTGGCCCATCGCCAGCACCTGTTCGAACACCGGCACCGCCAGTGCGGGCGCGTCGGCCTGCATCAGCCGGTAGCCGAGCACGCGCAGCAGGTGGCGGTTGTCCAGGTCCATCTCGGCCAGGTTCGACAGCACGCGCAGCGCCAGCTCGCGCTGGCCCTGCTCCAGCAGCAGGTCGGCCACATCCAGGAAGAACGCACTGCTGTCCGCATGTGCCTCACGTTCGGCCAGGTAGCGGTCATACAACCGCGAGGCAGGTCCCTGGCGCAGGCGGCGGGCGATCGCTGAATCCGGCTGCCATGCGGCCAGCTGGATGCCGAGCTCGCCTTCGTTGGCGGGCCCCGCTTGATCGATGGCCGAGCCGGTGACCACCACCGCGTCGAGCGCCTGGTTCGCCGCGGACACGGAGCGGCGCGCGCGCGCGCTGCCGGCCTCTCTGCGCTGTTCGGCCGCCGCCATCGGTGCAGGCGGAGCCGCTGGTGCAGGCGCAGCCAACATCGCCATCGGCGCCGATTCCATCGCGTAATCTGCGGACGCCACTTCCAGTGCCCTGCCCTTCAACTGCGGCGGCGCATCCTTCGGCCAGCTGCGGCTCCACCATTGCTGGCGCTCCTTCCAACGTTCAGCAACCTCGTCCAGACGCTCGCGATCGGCAGCGGCACGGTCGCTCACCTGCCGCGCGAAGCGGGCGTCATACTCGGCGCGCAGCTTTCCGGACGGACGAATCGCATAGCGCAGGTAGTCCTCCAGCGTTTCCAGCACGATCAGTGAGGTATCCGGCCCGACCAGGCCGAACTGCTGCGACAGGCGCTGCATTTCCTCGCGATTGCCGCGACGATCGGCGGCCAGCTGTTGAAGGCGTGCCTGCGCCCACAGCCCCGCAAGCAATTCACCGTCATCGCCTTTCTGCGTTGCTGGCAATGCCTGCCAATCACCGGCACCGACACGGAACCGCATCGGCACACCGTCAGCCGCCAGCCGGGCATGCAGCCACAGCCAGCCTTCGGCTTCGCTGCGACGATCAATCACCACGTCCTGCACGCCACGCCCCGCGTCGACCTGTACATCCAGCGGCGGGGACAGCAGCTCACGCGCAGCGGCGTCGACATCCTTGCCGAGCGCGACGAAGCGGCCGCCATGCGCTTCGCTCCAGCTGCGCAGGCGCGTGCTGTCGGTGCGGGCACCGGCGCTGCTGACTGCAAACAGGCGCTGCTCCGGCGCCATCGCTGGCAGCTGCTCCGGCCCATAGGTCAGCAGGCCATCGCTGACCAGCAGGTACTCCCTCACGCTCGGCTGCGGTTGCCACTGGGCCAGCGCACTGGCCCCGTCCGGGCGCACCGCCTGCAAAGCCGCGCGCAGCTCGCTCCAGTTGCCTGCGCGGATACGGAAGCGGCGCACCGGCTCGGCACGGTCGCGCAGCACGGTCAGCGCGACCGTGCCATTGCCCATCGCGGCGAAGTAGCGATCCAGCAGCGCAAGCTCACGCGCGCGGTCGCGCTGGCCGGAGGAACCGGAGCCGTCCCACAGCAGGCCGACTTCGCTCGACGGCGTGCGGGGAGTACCGCTGACCGGCACCGGCAGCTGCGCCAGCAGATAGTGGTCGTCCTGCCACGGTGCCACCTGCACCTGCGGCTTGCGTTCGGACGGCAGCGTCCATTGCAGCTGTGCCGGCAGCTGCGCGCCGCGGCCCTGCCATTGCAGCTGGCCCGCCGTGATCTGGAACGGTGCGGTACCTGCGGCCATCGCCCCCGGCGCCTGCACCTTCACTGCAACGGAGGCGGCACCTGCGGCGAACTGCAGCGGCAGCGTCCATCGCCAGCTCTGGCCCGAGAAGGCCAGCGGCTCGCGCAGCACCAGCTGCACGCGGCGACTGCCACCGGCCGGCAACGGGTAGATGCGCAGGCGGAACTGGTTGCCCGCCGTCTGCTCCAGCAGACCGGGGTCGACGCCACGGCGGGCGATCTCCTCGAAGACCTGGCGGCCGCGATCCTTGGGCACCGGCACCGCCTGGCGCAGTTCGCTGCCGATATCCAGGGCAAACCCGGTGATCTGCTGGCCCTCGGCCAACGGGAACTGCAACTCCCCTTCCAGCACGCGCCGGTTCGGATTGTGGAATTCCAGGGTGATGCGGGTCTGGGCGATGCCGGCGCGGACCTCACCCTCGATGCTGGCCTGGCGCAGCTCAATGGGCTGCTCGGCACCCGCAACCTGCAGCAGGGGGGCTGGAGCAAGCGGCCGGACGGCCGGGCGAGACTGTGCGTAGGCAGACCCGGCCAAGGTGCCGAGCAAGAGGGCCAGCACGCAGGGGGCGCGGCGGAGGACGAGGGGCATTGGACGGCTCCAGCGGGAGGATGGATGGTTCAACGCCTGGGTAGGGGGAACGGGGTTGCTGGGGAGGCAGCCGGCGCGCATGCCCCTTTCCAAGACCGCCGCCTGCCTTGACCTGATTCAGAATCGCCTCCCGTCCAGTCATCCTTGCAGCCACATGCGACGCTCCCCTGCGTCGCGCAACATCAGATCTGGCCGTCTTCCAGCTGCTCCAGCACAACAGACCACCACGCGCCTTCCGCGAGTGCAGCAGGGTCAAGCGTGGTCCATTCCGCCGCCATCGTGCTGATTGCAACATCACGATTGAACCTTTGCACTGTCGGACGCGCTTGGAACTCACCTCGCCTGAAGGCCTCAAGCCTGGCCTGCATCTCTGACTGGGAGTAGACAACGGGACCGGATTCCCCTGACCTGGCCTGCTCCTGAAATGCCTCATACAACGCCAGAAACCCGAGGAAGCTGGACAAGCGACCATTGACGAACTTATGTATGCCATCACCCGCCGCAATCACCTTTCCGCCTGCTGATAGGCAGAGCAAAAGCTCCCGTCCCCATGGCTCGTGCGCAACGACGAGAAGCTCCTTCCCGCGGATAGGCCGTCCACGCAAGCGGCGCGAACGAAATGCTCTGTTACCCAGCCCGACGAACAACCTCCACGAGGAACCCAGCAAAGGAGCTCGAAAACGTCTCGAATGCACCGGTGTTGTAGTCGTACCTGAGAACTGGGTACTCCCCACCTTTGAGCTCACTGCGCGTATCGAAGTAGAAGGCATCATCGGAGTCCGGAACATAAACAGGGAGCATCCCCGAGGGGGGGGAATCCATTCTCCTCACAACCAGGAAAAACCCTCGCGCGTGATGATCCGGCGATCATCGCACCAAGGCGCTCAAAATCGGAGTCCCACTCAGGATTCACCGGACCTCCCGGGCCAATCACGTGAAGCGCGACTTCAAGGCATCAACAGCGCCCGACAAACTGATGTTGCCAGCACTTCGAGGCAGCGCCGCACTTTCAAGGCAACGAACCAGCCAGCGCTCAATTGCAGATGCGACGGAATCATCATCGATGCGCGAGGCCTCTTCAATTGCAATGCAGATGGCGATAGACACACTTCTCCTTCTGGCAGAGAACTTGGTCGTCGATGAAACGCCTGCCGCACAATAGTCGGTCACACTGCCACTGATCCACAGCTCGACATCGATCACATCCAAGCCGTCGACGGATACTTCTTCAAGGGCAGATTTCAGCCAAGTACGAGCCTGGACGATTCCGGGAAGGATCTTCATGTGACGCGCGCAAGCTTGTCGCAAATAAAGGCGATGCGCACAAGGCTGGGCCATCCCTCAACAACTACTGAGAGGCCAGGCGATTGCAGCTATCCGAGGGACACTCAGGCTACAGCCGCAAGCTCAACGGCTACGGAAAGAGACGACTTCACCTTCAGTCAATCCAACCAATTGATGCCGCCTCCTTCTTAAGTGCAAACATGAAGGATGCGACATCAAGACCTTCAAATTTATACTTTCCCAGCGAGTCCTCAACGTAATTGAAGAAATATTTCGCAACGACAGACCTTTGCTGCTCAACATCCATGTCTTTCAGCGAATCCTCTGAAAAGCACATGTCAAGAAAGAGAACAGATTCAGCCTTCGAAAAACGACGTGATGACTTCCTGCCCAGCTTATCTGGAAGGCATCTGAAGACGAAGAACACCTCGAGACTGATCAAGTGCAAATTTGATTCTAGAGCTGGGAACACCGAAACAAGCTCATTCGCAACTTCATAGACGCGCGTTTCGCCACTTGTGTCCGTGGACAATCCAAATTTCATGTCTCCCTCAGCGCTTGCATTCGAAGCTTTCGACGGTGAGCGCGAGGTCCTGCCCGCTCGTCGCGCATTTTCATAGCGAACCCCCGACGCCTTGCGATGCCTGAATGCACAACCTCCCAGACCCGAGCAATTCTCCTCGACCAAGCGAGCATTCTGGACCGGAACATCATCTGCCGCATCTCAATTTTCAGGCTCATCAATGAGGAGCACCTAATCTGAACGGAAGAAAGGGTTCCCATACTCCCGCAGCCAGGATCTGTAAGAAACAGGCAGAAGCAAGCCAAGCTCGCTCCTCCTCCTCCACGAGATATGGAGGAGCAAACACGAACAGAAAAAACCTCGCACACAATGATCCTGCGATCATCGCGCCAATGCGCTCAGAAGCAAAACCCCAACCAGTCCTCGCCGGATCTCTCAAACCAATCACTTGAAGCAAGATTTCAATGCATCAACAGCACCTGAAAATTCGATTTTGCCAGCACTTCGAGGCAATTTTACGCTCTCGAAACCGCGAATCAGCCAGTCGCCAATTGCAGATGCAGTGGAATCATCATCAACGGCAGCGGCGTCATCCTTCGCAATGCAGATGGCAAGCACAACACTTTTCTTCTTGGCTGAAAATCTAGCCGAAGAAGAGAGGCCTGCCGGGCAGTATTCAGTCAAGCTTCCACTGATCCACAACTCGACATCAATCGTCTCCAGACCTTCAATGGACACTACTTCAAATGCTGATTTCAGCCTGGCGCGAGCCTGCACGACTTCAGGAAGATACTTCACCCCCGTCTCTGGCCCGCCCATCCTTCCACTCAAAGTTACATCCATCTGTCCTCCATAGGTCTAGCTGCGACAGCCGGCGGCAGCCGCAAGTCTCTTGGCCAGGTCATCGGCCGCCGCCAATGCATTCTTCGCAGCCGAGGATAGCGTTGCACTTGGGTTGCTACCAGCCCAGCTTTCAAAATTCCTCGGTCCCGGCAGTGCGCTTGTCAACTCCCGTTCAAGATTGAGCATGTCCTGCCTAGTCCCTCTGGCCACCTCAATGACGTCCCAGTCTCGCGGAATTGAACTACCGTATCGAGCCCTCGGATTTGCCACTTCTTGAGTGATTCCCCACTTCTGGAAAACGCCGGATTCGTCGTACTGCGCGTACAACACTGAGGGCTTAGTTGACGTCTTCGAATTGCCATGAACACTCGGCTTAGGCTTAGGCTTAGGCTTAGGCCCGGGCTTTCGTGCAAACTGGCCATTCTTTCGATGTTTGTTCCATAGCCCCAGGGGATCGACAAAGCACAGCGTATTGGGCCCGAACTCATACACATTTGCTACGCCAGAATCCAGGCCAATTGGATCCTGCGAGATGTAGCCTCCGGCCCAAGGATCGTAGTACCGATGCCGATTGTAGTGAAGACCAGTTTCTTCGTCGTAGTACTGCCCGAGCAGGCGCAGAGGTTGTTCCAGTCCGCAGCATTCAGAGACATATGCAGCGCCGAGGCCCGTGAACTGTGCCTGCCACAGCAAAGCCCCGCTTGAATCCAGAACTCGAGCTGCTGCCCCATTCGGGTCGAGTTGGTAGAGCAGTGCTATGGTCGCCGGAATATCCTTTCCGGCCGCTTGAATTCGCCCATCCAGACCATCAAGCGCCCCTTCTCTCGATGGATCGGCTGCCGGCCCATCTCCGATGGCGTAGGAGCGGAACTCAGCACTGCCTTCCTCTGGCACCGTAGCAATGGCAGCTATCGGCTCACCCAAAGCGACCTGGCCCAACGCGCCAAACCCGTTGCCACGGGTCGAGCCCATCAACGCGGGTCTCTTCCTGAGGGCCGTGGCAGGTTCAACTCTTGCTTGGCCGCAGGGCGCACTACGCACTACAGTCGGAGTCTCGTAAGCACATCCCTGCTTCTGCTTCACGAGCAATACTAGTGGTTCAAACGTCCCCGGGTAGTACACATACTCCCGCACCCGCTCATGCAGCTTTTCCAACCGCCGCTGCCGGCGCCTCACCTCCACCAGGCTCGCCACATTACCCACCCAGACCGGCGCCGCCTCTTCGGCATCGTTGGCCTGCTGCACCTCACCCAGCAAGGCATCTCCATCCCAGAAGAACCACGTCGTCTGCGTTGCATTGCGCTTGAACACCCGCCGTCCCAGCGGGTCATAGCCGTAGTACGTGGACTGCCCGTTGCGGCGACTCTCGGCCAACCGATGGTTGGCATCCCAGATCAGCGTCAGGTCATCCGGCGCATCCCCATGCGGCACGCCCTTGCGCACCAGGTCGCCTGCCCGGTCAAACACGTAGTGCATGCCCTGGTAGGAGCCTTCGCGCGTCCAGGTGGTCAGGTCGTCATCGTCGCCGCCCACCACCTTGCGCGCCTGCACCTGCTTCACCTCGGTGCGCAGCCGGTCGCCCGCCGGGTCGTTGAAGTAGCGCTCCACCTTCCCCTTGGGGTCGATGTGCTGCAGCAGGCGCCCGATCGCGTCGTAGCGGTACTCGTCCACGCCCTGTGCGCTGTCGCTGCGCCGGGTCAGGTTGCCACTGCGGTCATAGTCATAACGCGTTTCGAACAGCGGCGCAGCATCCTTCAGTACCGATTGCGAGGTCAGCAGGTTGCGGCTGTCATAGGTGAAGTCGCGCTGTAGATGCGGGCTCAACTGCTCGCGCGTCGTGCGACCCAACGCGTCGCGCTCAATGGAGATCGGCGACTCGTCGTTGATCGCCACCGACACCGTCTGGTCGCGCAGGTCGTAGCCAAACGCCACCCGGTTACCCGCCGAGGTCTCCCGCAGGACCTCATTTCCCACTTCATCGTAGCCATAGCCCACGCGGAAGCCATCCTGCAGCTCTTCCAGCAACTGGCCCAGCGTGTCATAGCGGCGCTTGACCGTGCGCGCCGGATTGCGCAGCTCGACAATCTGCCCCTGCACGTCGTAGACAAAGTGTTCCTGCACCTGCTGGCCAGGACGGCGTACATCCGGCAGCGTCTTGCGGGTGATGCGCCCAAGCTTGTCAGTGGTAAAGGCGATGCGCTGGCCCAGCGGATCCAGAGTCGCGGTCAGCCGCCCGGCAGCATCGTAGCTGTAACGCCGTGATTGCCCCCAGTAGTCCACTTCCTCGACGATGCGGCCCAGCGCATCGCGTACAAGCTGATAGGTCTCGCCGCGCTGATTGATGACCGCGATGAGCTGTTCTTCGGTGTCGTAGCGGTACTCCACGCTGTGGCCATCGGCCTGCAGGCGCTTGCCGATCTGGCCGATGCCCACGTACTGCAGCCGCGTCTGCGCGCCCACTTCATCGGTGTAGCGCACCAGCTGATCTTCGGCATCGTACTCGCAGCGCACACCGTTCCCATCGGGGCCAGCAGTGGCCAGCAGGCGTCCCTTGGCGTCGTACTCGTAGCGACTGGTCTGTCCCAGCGGATCCACCTGGCGCAGCAGATTGCCGAGCGGATCGTGATCGAAGCGGCTCTCATAGCCGAGCGCATCAATGACAGCCGCCACCAGGCCATGACGGTCGTAGCGCAGGTGCGTAACCGCCTGCCGCGCGTTGATCTGGGCTTTCAACTGGCCCTGTGCGTCGTACTCAAAGCGGGTGGTCGCACCCAACGGGTCGGTCTGGCTGATCAACTGACCCTGCCCGTCATACGCCTGTTGCCAGTCGGCGCCATCCGGCGTCCGCAGCGACACCATATGGTCGTCCAGGTCGTACTCCATCTGGATCGACGTGCCATCGGCGCGCGTCAGGCAGACCAGGTTGCCCTGCGCATCATAGGCAAACGCCGTACGCAGCCCCTCCGGATCGGTCACCGCCACGGTCCGCCCGAAATCGTCGTACTCGAACAGCGTCACGCCATCGAGCGGATCGATCTCGCACAGCGGCAGCTGATTCTCGTCGAACTTGACCACGCTCAAGTGGCCCAGCGAGTCGGTTACCCGGGTCTCGCGCAGCAGCGCGTCGTACTCGAAATGGTAGTCGTACAGGCCACCGTCGCCCCACGAGTGCACCACCCTGCCCTGCGCGTCGAACGCGTAATGGAACGACAGGCCAACGCGGTCGGTGTGCCGCACCATGCGGTGCTGTTCGTAGGCGAAGGTGCGCGGCGCTCCCAGCGCGTCCACCGCCGCCAGCAGATCGCCGTCGGCGCTGTAGCGATAGCTCACCAGCGGATGCACGAGGCCGGTGGCCGGGTCATGCAGCGCCATGCGGTCGATGCGGCCGTGGCGCGCCTCCACTTCGATGAAACGGCCCTGCAGGTCGCCGATGCCACTTTCGACGATGCGTACCAGATGGCCGTCGCGACGCTCGAACCGCCAGTGGTTGCCATGGGCATCCTCGATGCGCTCGATCGGCCAGGATTGTGGATTCGGCAGTGCGCTCACGCCTGCCGGCAGTTCGCCACCAAACACGTACTTCAGCCCGCTCTTGAAGCGCACCAGCCACTGCCCGCGCCGACGCAGCAGGCGCGCGCCATCAACGAAATCGAGGATGGCGCCGGCCTCGCCTTCAGCGGGCGGCAACTCGGGGAAGAACGCAGCCTGGTCCGGGCCGGACAGCCACACGCTGCCGTCGTCCAGCAGTTCCAGGCGGATATCAGCCGGCGTCTGCCAGCCGGCGCCGCAAATACCCGGCTCACCGGCCCAGCGCGAGCCGTAGCTGCGCTGCCAGGCAAAGGAAAGCCGCCCCGGAATGTCGAAGTCCTGGTGGCTGACCACCACGCTGCCATCGCGGATATCCACCGGCTCGGCACGCAGCACCTTGCATTTCAGGAAGCTGGAGGGCAGATGGCCCCACTTGCCGCGCCGCCAGTTGGCGAACGCATCCATCTTCTTGCGGAAGAAAGCACTCTTGCGCAGCTTGCCCAGCCCGGCGAATGCGGCGCGGAACGCCAGCGCGGTCCATGACACCGTCGGCGGACCGCCGACGGTGACGCTGGTGGGAATGGCCACGTTCAAGCCGGTCGGCAGCGACATCGCGCGCAGCGGCTTCTTCGGCTTCTTCATCCGGAACGGATTGATCATCCCGGCCAGGTTGCAGTCCAGCACCGGCATCGCCAGCCGCGAGAACGGTTCGCCATCGGCAGACACGGTACGGCTGCCCATGAAGATCTCTTCGCCGTCGAACTGCGGCCCCATCGGCGCGGCCAACGGCGGGCCCCACACGCCCAGCGGAATGTGGATGTCCAGGCCGCCGGTGCCGGCGGTGCCGCGATGCACGCCATTGACCTTGATGGTCGAGCCGATGAACGGGATGTAGTCGAACGGATCCAGCACCAGGCCGATGTGCGGCGTCGGCAGCGGGCACGGTGGCACCGCGTACATGTGGATGTCGATGCCCAGCTGCGGATCGAAATGCTTGGCGGCGATGCTCACGGCAACACTCCCTGTTGCTTTACAAGGCGCGGAACAACGCGCGCAGGAACGCCTTTACTTCGTCACGGTACTCGGCGCTGATCCAGGTCACGACGATGATGCCCAGCACGATGGCCACCAGCATCACCACGGTCTTGTTCGACTTCATGCAACAGCCACTCCTGTAACGGTCGTTCCGGCGGGTGCGGCCGCGGGCGGCTGCAGCAGGCCACTGGGGTCGGGCAACGGCTGCATCGCTGGCGGCTCGCTCCACACCGGAATGTCATGGTCTAGCGGGTGCTCGATGGCTGGCAGGCCGTTCCAGCCCGGGTCTAGGAAATCACGACCAACAGCCACGATCTTGCGGAAGAACTCATCGCCGCCCTGGATCAGCCGCTCGCGCTCCTGCTGGGCGCGGTGGAAGCCACGTTCCAGCGCAGCATCCAGCTCCGCGTCGATGGCATCCAGTGCCGGCCGCACCGGCCGCGGCCCCAGCGCACGCCCCTGCGCGTCGGCCTTTTCCAGCAGGCCGGTGCTGGCCTGCAGGTAATCAACCGCCACCTGCTGCAGCGAATCGCAGCGCCGCGCATCCTGCAGTTGCAGCAGGTCCCATAGCGCCTGCGGCAGCGTGGTGGCCTTGCGGTCGGCCAGCGCCAATGGCTTGGCGATGCGGATCGCCTCCAGCAGTTGGGTGCGTGCGGCCTCGCGCTGGCCGGCCTGCAGCTGGCACCACCCGGCCATGCGCTGGCCTTCCAGCGCGAACATCGGGTGCGGAATGCTTGCCGCCGACGTCGAGGCCTGCAGGTAGGTCTGTGCGGCGCGCTCCGGCTGCTTGGCCGCCAGCCAGCAGCCGGCCTCGCCGAACCAGCTCTGCATCACCAGTTCCGGTGCAGCCGGGTTGCCGCTCATGCGCGCGCCCTCGGCCGCGCTGCGCGCCTGCCGGTAGCTGTTGATCGCCTGGCCGTGATCGCCGTGCTTCAACCATGCACCGGCCACCATCATCTGCACCACCGACTGCTGGTCCTGCCAGCCCTGCCGCTGCGCCAGCCCCTGTGCGCGCTCGGCGCGGGCCACCACCTGCGAGGGGCTGCCGCGTTCGAGCAGCAGCATCAGGTCGGCCAGCAGCTGCCGGTACAGCACTTCCGGGCCGCGGCCGCCAGACTGCGCGGCGGTATCGCGGGCGATGCCGAACATGTCGACCGGCGCACTGACCACGCGCGCGATCCTGCCGTGCCGTTCCAGCAGCGACTGCCAGCGCGGATCCTCCTCTGTATCCACCAGCACCAGGCGCAGGCGCGGGCCAGGGCCGGCGGTCAGCGCGGCGTCCACCCAACGCTCGAAGCCCTCGCCAGGCACGCAACGCTCCGGCTCCAGCACCGCCGCCAGCAAGCGCAGGTGTTCACCATGATGCTCGATGAAGCTCTCCAGCACCTCGACCACACCCTGTGCGCTGTCGGGATGCCCTTCGTGCGGGCCACGCCAACCGAGCGGCACCTGCTGCGCGCGCAGATCTTCCTGGCTGGCCACATAGCGCTCGAGCAGGTCCTGCTTGAGCTGGCGGCTGTAGCGGAAGCCCAGTTCGTAGGCGGTATCGATGCGCAGGAAGTAGTCCGGCGTATCGCGACCGGCATCGTTGCGCTGCATTTCGAAGAACGCGGCCAGCAAACGGCTCGCCGCCGCTGGCAGGCGCCAGACCAGCAGCCGCCGGCTGCTGTCGGCGCACGCCTCCAGCCAGGCATCGCGCAGTGCATTCAGGCCACGCAGCATGGGGGTGTCCTGCATCGTACTTCTCCCTTGCGGCTCAGCAGTTGAGCTTGATCTCGCTGCCGTTGACCGATACACCACCGGCGTCGATCACCACTTCGGAACCACCGGCGGTGATCTTGATCGCGCTGTCGGTGATCTCGATGACCGAACCGCCAACCTTGCTGGTGAGCTTGACCGCCGACTCCAGGCTCATCGCGCCGTCCGAGCCCTGGCTGTGGGTGCCGGTGGCATCCTGGCTGAAGTTGCCGGTGACATCGATGACGCGCTCGCCGACGTTGCTGTCGTCGACCTTGCCCTGCACCTTGCGCTTGTCCTGCCCGGTGATCGTCACTTCACGCGCGGCCTGCAGGGTCTCGGTGACCAGCCCACCCACGGTGCGGCTGGAGGTGGAGGTGACGGTCTCGGTCCAGGTACCGGTGCGCTGGCTGGTGTAGTTGCCGGTCAGCGTGGTCTTGAAATCACCGGTGATGGTCTCGGTATAGCCGGCGGCGGCAATCGTCTTGGTTTCGCCGGTCTCGTACTTCTCGGTCACCGCGCCGGTCACATTGGTGGTACGGGTGCCGCTGACACCCAGCGTATCGGTGCCGGTCACAGTGATGCCGCGGTTGCCGCCGACACTGATGTCCTGGTTGGCGCCGACGCCCATCGTGTGGTTGACCGCCACCGTAGTCGACTTGTTGTTCTTGATGCTGGCGTTCTGGTCGTTGAGCACGGTGGTAACCATGTCACGCTGGGCGCGCATGTTCAGCAGCTCGCCGCCGGCGCCATCGTGCATGGTGATTTCATTCCAGCCCGCGCCCTTGACCGTCTTCGACTTCAGGCCGCTGACCTCCATGCCGAACGGCGGCATGTTGTCTTCGTTGTAGACGCGGCCGGTGATGATCGGCCGGTCCGGATCACCGTCGAGGAAGTCGACGATCACTTCCTGGCCCACGCGCGGCGGCGACACGCCGCCCATGTCCGCGCCGGCCCAGGGGCTGGCACTGCGGATCCAGCACGAGGCGTTCTCGCGACGGTCCAGTTGGCGGTCCCAATGGAACTGCACCTTCACCCGGCCATAGCGGTCGGCGTGCAGTTCCTCGCCCGGCGGGCCGACCACGGTGGCGGTCTGCGGGCCCGGCATGCGCGGCCAGGGGGTGAGCCGCAGCGGGCGGTACGGGATGCGCCGCCGCAGCACTTCGGCCTGCACTTCCACGCTGGGCGCTTCTGCACTGCCGAAATCGGCGGCAAAATTATTGTGGCCTTCGCGCTGCATGCTGACCACGAAGAAGCTGCGATCGGTGTCGTCGCGGCCGATGAAGTCCGGATGCCGTTCCAGATCAAAGCAGCCGCCGGCCTCCATCTCGCCGGCATTGCCCGCACACTCGAACAGCTTGGTCGGCCAGGTCACTTCCTCGTTGCGCACCGCGGCCAGCGCCGTACCGATGCGGCTGTTCATGAAGCGCGCGGCACCGTCGTAGCGGTACTGCTCCAACGGCGGCAGCAGGCCCAGCGGCACCTGGTTGCCCTGGTTGCCATCCAGCCGTTCGCCCGGCTGCTTGAAGTCGAAGCTGCGCAGCGTCTGCACGCTCGGCCCGACCCGGCGCCGCGCCCCCCAGCGATGCAGGCCCGTGCTGGCCAGGGTGCCCTGGTCGGAAACAAACGCGATCGGCTGCGGCTCGCCATGGGCAGTGCTCAGCGTCGAATCGTCGCTGATCACCATCTCATGGCCTTCTTCGTCGTGGACGAAGCTGTAGTACAGGCCGGCATCTTCCAGCAGGCGGCTGACGAAGGCGAAGTCCGATTCGTTGTACTGCACGCAATACGGCAGCGGCGCCAGCTTGCCGGCATTGAGGTCGTAGCGGAACCTGGCCAGCTGCGCATAGCCCTCGAAGACTTCCTCGATGATCTGCAGCACGTTCCGGTCCTGGAAGATGCGGCAGTTGCAGGTGTAGTCGAGGAAGGCGAACCACGGCGCCAGCTCGGCACGATAGGCGCTGAACTGCGCCTGCTGCCCGGTGCTGGCGAACTCGCGCACGTAACCATGCACGCTGCGGTTGCCGAACTCATCGCCGAGCTGCAGCCGCAGCGGTTGCCCGACCAGCTGTTTCAGCTCCAGTCGCGGCTGGATCGAGAGCAGATCGATGCGGTACGCAAACGGCGCGGACACCGATTCGGCCCCGTCGAAGCGCTTGACCAGGAACGTGTCCGGATCCAAAGCGGTTTCGACGCGGATCAGGCGTCGGTCCTGATGCAGGCGCTGCAGCGTGGCGCCGGGAAGCAGTGATTCGGCGTACATCGGGCGTTCCGTCGTCCCATGTTGGTCGTGGCCCGACTTTGCCATTGACCTGTGCCATGTGCCAGCTTTTTGACGCAATCAGCGCTGGATAAGGAGATGAATTCATTAAGGATTTTCACGACAGCGCGAACCACGTCACAAATACGGAGAGCACAGCGCAGCCATTCAGGCTGGCGCTGACGGTCCTGGCTGGGCACTCTGTGGCCCCGCCCATGTGTATGGATACCCATGCGTCAGTTCCTGCCCATTGCCCTGCTGGCCTTGGCCACCCCGCCCGCTGCCAACGCCGGGGCACCCTCCAGCGGCCTGTACTTCCAGCACCACGACTGGGTGGTGGCCTGTGACAACACCCGTACCTGCCGCGCCGCCGGCTACGCCGCCGACGAGCAGAGCACGCTCAGCGTGCTGCTGACCCGCAAGGGCGGCGCCAACCAGGCCATGCAGGGCCGTCTTTCGCTGCAGCCGGATGAAGGCCAGGCCCGGCCCGCCGGCGCGCTGCGCCTGCATGTTCGCCAGCAGGACCTGGGTGTGCTGGTAGCGGACGAGGGCGAAGGCATTTATGCCCTGACTGCCGCGCAGACCGCCGCACTGTTGTCGGCACTGGTGCGCGACGGTGGGATCAGCGTGAGCGATGCCACCGGTCAAACTTGGGCGTTGTCGGACAAGGGCGCTGCCGCAGTCCTGCTGAAGATCGACGAGTACCAGGGCCGCCTCGGCACGCCCGGTGCCGTGATGCGCAAGGGCAGCACGCCCGAAGCCAGCGTTCCGGACGCGCTGCCGGTGCCCGTCGTGCGCAGCGCATCGACGTCCGATTCGATTCCGGATGACCCGGCCTTCGTGCAGTTGGCGGCCTCGCCCGCGCTGCGCGCGGCGCTGCGTGCCACGCTGAAGGACAACAGCTGCGAGGGCCTGCTGGAGGCCGATGCCGATATCCCGCTGAGCAACTCGGCACTGGAGATACGTCGCCTGGACGCGCAGCACGTGCTGGTCAACGTGCCCTGCTGGCGCGCGGCCTACAACACCGGCGACGGCTACTGGGTGGCCCGCCCGAAGGCCCCGTTCCAACCGCAGTGGGTGACCAGTGATGCGATCGACTATGACGATGGGCAGATCATCGCCGTGCAGAAGGGCCGCGGACTGGGCGACTGCATCTCGCAGAGCACCTGGACCTGGACTGGCACGGCCTTCGTCGCGAGCGCCGAAATCGCAGCAGGCCTATGCCGCGGCGTGCCCGGTGGCACCTGGGAACTGCCGACGCTGGTGACCGAGGTCCGCTGACCTCACAGAAAAAGGGGACGGAGGGGATTAAGTCGCAAGTGGCAAACAAGGCACAAGCGACTTAATCCCCTCCGTCCCCTTTTTTCAGGTGGGCAGGCAGTGCTCGACGATCAGCTGGATCGCGCTGCCACCACGATAGTCATCGCAGGCCAGGCGATAGGCGAGATGCACATGGCGGCCCGGCGCATTGCCGTGCCAGCCGCCGAAGTGGATGGCGTTGATCGTGCCGGGCACGCCCGGCAAGCGCAGTTCCAGCTTCAGGTGGCGCTCCTTCAGCACGCGCCAGTTGGCCACTTCGAAGTGGCCGTCGAACAGTGGTTCCGGGAAGCCCTGCCCCCACGGCCCAGCCAGGCGCAGCGCGTCGGCATGGCGATGGTCCAGCTCGTCCGCCGCCAGTTCACCGTCGCTCAGCACCTGCTGCTGCAGCGCCGCCGGGTCGAGCATTTCCAGCACCACGGCGACGAAAGCGGCCTTGAAGTCATCAATGTGATCGAGGCGCAGGCTGAGGCCGGCGGCCATCGCGTGCCCGCCGAAACGTTCGATCAGGCCCGGATGGCGTGCGTCGACCAGCGCCAGTGCGTCACGGATGTGCAGGCCGGGAATCGAGCGGGCCGAGCCACGCAGTGTGTCGGCGCCCGGTTCGGCCGGAGCAAAGGCGATCACCGGACGGTGCAGGCGGTCCTTCATCTTCGATGCGACCAGGCCCACCACGCCCGGGTGCCAGTCAGCATCGAACAGGCAGGCCGCCACCGGCCGCTGTCCGGCCATGTCCAGCACCACGCGGGTCAGCGCCTGCTCGGCGTCGTCGGTCATCGACTGCTGCACCGCGCGCCGTTCCGAATTGATCTGCTCAAGTGTCTGCGCAATGTCGCGTGCCTGCCGTGGGTCCTCGGTCAGCAGCAGCGCGATGCCCAGCGCCATGTCTTCCAGCCGGCCCGCAGCGTTCAGGCGCGGCCCAAGTGCGAAGCCGATATCGGCGGCGGTCAGTCGTGCGGCATCGCGGCCACTGGCTTCGATCAGGGCGCGCAGGCCGACACAGCCCTGCCCGGCACGCAGCCGGCGCAGGCCCGCGCTGACCAGTGCACGGTTGTTCGGATCCAGCGCCACCAGGTCGGCGACGGTGCCCACCGCCACCAGGTCCAGCAGCGCGGTCAGGTCCGGCCCCTTGCCATCGGCGAAGACACCGGCCTCGCGCATCTGCCGGCGCAACGCCATCAGCACGTAGAAAATCACGCCGACACCGGCCAGCGATTTGCTGGGGAAGGCATCGCCATCCAGGTTCGGATCGACGATGACATCGGCCGGCGGCAGCTGCGGGCCCGGCAGGTGATGGTCAGTGACCAGCACCTGCCAGCCGCGCGCCTTGGCGGCGATGACACCGGCATGGCAGGCAATGCCGTGGTCGACCGTGACCAGCAGGTCCGGCTGCAGCGCGGCCAGTTCGTCCACCAGCGACGGCGACAGGCCGTAGCCATGCAACATGCGGTTGGGCACTGCGTGGAAGACATGCTGCGCGCCGAGCATGCGCAGGCCACGCACGCCCACCGCACAGGCGGTGGCGCCATCGCAGTCGAAATCGCCCACCACCAGGATGCGCTTGTCATGGGCGATGGCTTCGACCAGCAGGCCCACCGCATCATCGATGCCGGTCAGCAGCTCGGGCGCGTGCAGACTGCCCAGTTTCGGCAGTGCCAGCTCCGGCGTTTCCGCGCCACGCGCTGCGTACAACCTGGCCAGCAGCGGCAGCGTGCCCTCCGGCCAGCTGCCGGGTGCGACCGCATCGCGGCGGCGGATCGTCGGCGTATCAGAGGTGGGCTGCACGGCATCGGCGGCAAGGGACATCGGCATCGCCGGTTACGAAAGACAGAGGGATGATACCGCGCGTGGGAGAGGCTGGCGGGATTGCGCCCGGCAGCTGCGGTAGTGCCGGCCGCTGGCCGGCAACCCCGGTAACCATCGGGGCAGAGCCGTTTTCCGACAAAAAACGGATCCAACCCGATCAGTCGTGCAGCTGCCGCGGCTTCTTCCAGAACTGCCAGCGCTGGCCACGGTCCAACTGGAACTGCAGGCCATCCTCGAAGTCCAGCACGAGTCGCTGCAGCTCGCCTCGCTTCAGCGCGGCCAGCAGCGGCCGGATCGCATCATTGCCCAACTGCTGCGATGAACGCAGTTGGCGCAGGTCGACCAGTGCATCCACCGCCTGCTCGCCATCCACCGCCACGCCAGCCGCCAGGGCCAGGCCCTGCAGCAGGGCATCGCGGCTGCGCACCTGCGCGTGCGCCGTGCTGACCGATACCGGCATCACGCCACCGCCCCAGAACCACAGCGAATTGATCGGCTGTTGTCCCTGGGCCACGCGCTGCTGGTTCCAGGAATGGTTGTGCAGCAGCACCTGCGCCTCGGTCATCAAGGCCCGCCAACGGCGGCCGCCCTCGCCTTCCGGCAGGTGCGAGAACAGGTCATCGCCCAGCACTTCGTCCGGGCTGTCGAACCCGGGCAGCGCCAGGTCGATCGGAAGCCGCAGGTACCAGCGCGAAGGATCCGGTGCGTCGAGCACGAACCCGGCATCGGCGAACAACGGCTGCAGCACCGGCAACAGGGCCAGGCTGTCGGCCAGGGTCGGCCGCAGCGTTTCGCCGTAGGCCATCATCCGCGCGCCGTGCATGTCCGGCACCATGCAGGCCGGATCGGCCCGCAGCCAGCGGGCGCCGGCGGCATCGCCGACGTCACGCTGGCGGGTCAACGCAGCCACCGGCCACTGCGGCGCGGCCACGGTGAAATGACGCTGCAGCTGGGCGCGCTCACCGGCGTCCAGCTGCAAAGCAGTGGCGCGACCCAGCGCGCGCGCCACGTCGTCCGGCAATGCAGCCGCCGCAAGGCGGCTGCGTGCCGGCAACAGCAGGGTCGCCGTTGCCACCTCGTCAGTCCACGTAGCTGACGCTGACGATCTCGTACTCGCGCTGGCCGGCCGGCGCGTCGATCACGATCGAATCGCCTTCCAGCTTGCCGATCATCGCGCGCGCCACCGGCGAGGAAATGGCGATCAGGCCCAGCTTGATGTCCGCTTCCAGGTCACCGACGATCTGGTACTTCTTCTCTTCGTCGGTTTCCACGTCGGCCAGGGTCACGCTGGCACCGAACACCACCTTGGTGCCGGCATTGAGCTTGCTCACATCGATGATCTCGGCGTGCGACAGCTCGCCTTCCAGCTGCTTGATGCGCCCTTCGATGAAGCCCTGTTCCTCGCGCGCGGCGTGGTACTCGGCGTTCTCCTTCAGGTCGCCGTGCTCACGCGCTTCGGCGATCGCGGCGATCACCTTAGGGCGCTTGACCGACTTCAGGTGATCCAGTTCGTCGCGCAGCTTCTGCGCGCCCTTCATGGTGATGGGGGCTCTCATGCATTCAACTCCTTGTGCAGCTCCTGCAGCGACCAGACGGGGCCGGTGCCGCGGAATTCCAGTGAATCCACCAGCGCCTTGGCGCCGGCAATGGTGGTCGAGTAGGTGACGCGGTGCTGCAGCGCCTCGCGACGGATCGAGAACGAGTCATTGATCGCCGAACGACCTTCGGTCGTGTTGACGATGTAGACGATCTCGCCGTTCTTGATCGAGTCGACAATGTGCGGACGGCCTTCGACCACCTTGTTGATGATCTCGCAGTCCATGCCGTGCTGCTGCAGCCATGCGGCGGTGCCACGGGTGGCCACCAGGCTGTAGCCACGCGCCAGCAGCGCCTTGGCCACCGGCAGCACGCGCTTCTTGTCCGGGTCACGCACCGAGACGAAGGCCTTGCCGACCGGCGGCGCCTTGATGCCACCGGCTTCCTGCGCACGCGCGAAGGCGGCGTTGAAGGTGCGGCCCACGCCCATCACCTCACCGGTGGAACGCATTTCCGGCCCAAGGATCGGATCGACGCCCTGGAACTTGGCGAACGGGAAGATTGCTTCCTTCACCGAGTAGTAGTCCGGCACGATTTCCTTGGTCGCGCCCTGCTCGGCCAGGGTCGTGCCGGCCATGCAGCGCGCGGCGATCTTGGCCAATGCCATGCCGGTGGCCTTGGACACGAACGGCACGGTGCGCGAGGCGCGCGGGTTCACTTCCAGCAGGTAGATGGTGTCATCGCCCTCTTCGCTGGTCTGGATCGCGAACTGGGTGTTCATCAGGCCGACCACGTTCAGGGCCTTGGCCAGCTCCACCACCTGGCGGCGCAGTTCGGCCTGGGTCTTGGCCGACAGCGAGTACGGCGGCAGCGAGCAGGACGAGTCACCCGAGTGCACGCCGGCTTCTTCGATGTGCTCCATCACGCCACCGATCAGGACGTTGCCCTCCTTGTCGGCGATGATGTCCACATCGCACTCGACGGCGTTGTCGAGGAAGCGGTCCAGCAGCACCGGCGAATCGTTGGACACCTTCACCGCGTCACGCACGTAGCGGGCCAGGTCGGATTCGCCGTAGACGATTTCCATCGCGCGGCCACCCAGCACGTAGCTCGGGCGCACCACCAGCGGGTAGCCGATCTCGCGGGCCAGCAGCAGCGCTTCCTGGTCGTTGCGGGCGATGCGGTTCGGCGGCTGCTTCAGGCCCAGCTTGTCCACCAGCTGCTGGAAGCGCTCGCGGTCTTCGGCCAGGTCGATGGAGTCCGGGCTGGTACCGATCACCGGCACGCCGTTGGCTTCCAGCGCACGCGCCAGCTTCAGCGGGGTCTGGCCGCCGTACTGCACGATCACGCCCTTGGGCTGCTCCAGTTCGACGATCTCCAGCACGTCTTCCAGGGTCAGCGGCTCGAAGTACAGGCGGTCGGAAGTGTCGTAGTCGGTCGACACGGTTTCCGGGTTGCAGTTGACCATGATGGTTTCATAACCATCCTCGCGCAGCGCCAGTGCCGCGTGCACGCAGCAGTAGTCGAACTCGATGCCCTGGCCGATGCGGTTCGGGCCACCGCCGAGGATCATGATCTTGTCGCGGTTGGTCGGCGCGGCCTCGCACTCGTCCTCGTAGGTCGAGTACAGGTAGGCGGTGCCGGTGGAGAACTCACCTGCGCAGGAGTCCACGCGCTTGTAGACCGGGCGCACCTTGTGCGCACGGCGCAGCGCGCGGATGGCTGCTTCGTTGGTACCGGTCAGCTGGGCCAGGCGGGCGTCGGAGAAACCGGCGCGCTTGAGCTTGCGCAGGCGTGCCGCGTCCAGCGCATCGATGCCGCCAGCAGCGACTTCGGCTTCGGCCGCGATGATTTCCTCGATCTGGTCCAGGAACCAGTGGTCGATGAACGACAGCGCGTAGATCTCTTCCACGCTCATGCCGGCACGGAAGGCATCGGCGACGAAGAACAGGCGCTCCGGGCCCGGCGCCTTCAGCTCGCGGCGCAGGGTCTGCAGGTCTTCTTCATTGGCCAGGTCCAGGCCGGTCGGGTCGAAGCCGACCTTGCCGGTTTCCAGGCCACGCAGGGCCTTCTGCACCGACTCCTGGAAGGTACGGCCCATCGCCATCACCTCGCCCACCGACTTCATCTGGGTGGTCAGGCGGGCGTCGGCAGCCGGGAACTTCTCGAAGGCGAAACGCGGGATCTTGGTGACGACGTAGTCGATGGACGGCTCGAACGAGGCCGGGGTCAGGCCGCCGGTGATCTCGTTCTTCAGTTCGTCCAGGGTGTAACCCACGGCCAGCTTTGCGGCGACCTTGGCGATCGGGAAGCCGGTGGCCTTGGAGGCCAGCGCCGAGGAACGCGACACGCGCGGGTTCATCTCGATGACGACCACGCGGCCGGTCTTCGGGTTGATGCCGAACTGCACGTTCGAGCCGCCGGTATCCACGCCGATCTTGCGCAGCACGGCGATGGAGGCATCGCGCAGGCGCTGGTATTCCTTGTCGGTCAGGGTCTGCGCCGGGGCCACGGTGATCGAGTCACCGGTGTGCACGCCCATCGGGTCCAGGTTCTCGATCGAGCAGACGATGATGCAGTTGTCCGCGGTATCGCGGACCACTTCCATCTCGAATTCCTTCCAGCCCAGCACCGACTCTTCGACCAGCACTTCGGTGGTCGGCGACAGCTCCAGGCCACGGCTGACGATCTCGACCAGCTCTTCGCGGTTGTAGGCGATGCCGCCACCGCTGCCGCCCAGGGTGAAGCTGGGGCGGATGATGGTCGGGTAACCGACACGGGTCTGGATCTCCAGCGCTTCGTCCAGGGTGTGGGCGACGGCAGCGGTCGGGCATTCCAGGCCGATCTCACCCATGGCCACGCGGAACAGCTCGCGGTCTTCGGCCATGCGGATCGCTTCGCGCTTGGCGCCGATCAGTTCGACGTTGTACTTCTCCAGCACGCCGTGGTCGGCCAGGTCCAGCGCGCAGTTCAGCGCGGTCTGGCCACCCATGGTCGGCAGCAGCGCGTCGGGCTTTTCCTTGGCGATGATCTTCTCGACCGTCTGCCAGTTGATCGGCTCGATGTAGACGGCGTCGGCCATCTCCGGGTCGGTCATGATCGTGGCCGGGTTGCTGTTGACCAGCACCACGCGGTAGCCCTCGTCGCGCAGGGCCTTGCAGGCCTGGGCGCCGGAATAGTCGAACTCGCAGGCCTGGCCGATGACGATCGGGCCAGCACCGATGATGAGGATGGTCTTGAGGTCAGTGCGCTTGGGCATTTTCTTCTCTAAGTCAGTACAGCGTGACAAGGGGGGTGATCGCACGCTGTCGATCAGGAATCTTGATCCGCAGCGCCGCGCCAGCGGCAGCAGCGATGCGGGGGCTTACGGTCCATCGCGACGCCACCGGCAAGCCGGCGACGTACTGATCACGCCTTGCTCTGTTCCATCAGGGCCACGAAACGGTCGAACAGCGGGCCGACATCGGTCGGGCCGGGCGACGCTTCCGGGTGACCCTGGAACGAGAACGCCGGCACGTCGGTGCGGGCGATGCCCTGGTTGGTGCCGTCGAACAGCGAACGGTGGGTCACGCGCAGGGTCGCCGGCAGGGTCGATTCATCAACCGCGAAGCCGTGGTTCTGCGAGGTGATCATCACCCGGCCGTTGTCCAGGTCCTGCACCGGGTGGTTGGCACCGTGGTGGCCGTGGCCCATCTTCATGGTCCTGGCGCCCGAGGCCAGGCCCAGCAGCTGGTGGCCCAGGCAGATGCCGAAGGTCGGGATCTTCACGTCGATGAAGGTTTTGATCGCTTCGATGGCGTAGTCGCACGGTTCCGGGTCACCCGGGCCATTGGACAGGAACACGCCGTCCGGCTTCAGCGCCAGCACTTCGGCGGCCGGGGTCTGCGCCGGCACCACGGTCACTTCGCAGCCGCGTTCGGCCAGCATGCGCAGGATGTTGGTCTTCACGCCGAAGTCGTAGGCCACGACCTTGAACTTCGCCGGCACGCTGACAAAGGCATTGGCATCCAGGTCCAGCTGGCCCTCGGTCCAGGTATAGGTCTTCTCGGTAGTGACGACCTTGGCCAGATCCATGCCCTTCAGGCCCGGGAACTTGCGGGCGGCTTCCAGTGCCTTTTCCACGTCGATGTCGCCGGCCATCAGCGCACCGTTCTGCGCGCCCTTTTCGCGCAGGATGCGGGTCAGCTTCCGGGTGTCGATGCCGGCGATGGCGACTACGCCACGCTGGATCAGCCAGTCCTGCAGCGACACCTGGCTGCGCCAGTTGCTGGGGCGGCGCGGTACGTCGCGCACGATCAGGCCGGCCGACCACACCTTGGACGCTTCATTGTCCTGGTCGGTCATGCCGGTATTGCCGATATGCGGATAGGTCAGCGTGACCATCTGCCGGGCGTAGGACGGGTCGGTCAACACTTCCTGGTAGCCGGTCATGGCGGTGTTGAACACCACCTCACCGACGGACAGGCCGGGCGCGCCTACGGATTCGCCCTCGAATACGGTGCCGTCTTCGAGGACGAGGATTGCGGCTTGGGTCACGGGAATCTCACTTTGGCTACCGAGGGGGCTGCCGAAGTCACGCCTGCGCTTCACGGAAATCCGGTTGCAAAAAAGCGCGGACGTACGGTCTGGGACCGGTCCGGCTTTCGTGATTCGGCGAGTGCGAATTGTAGCGCTGCCGGGGCGCTCGCGCCAGCGGTTATCGCGTTTCATGAACAGGCGATTGCGCATTCATTTCAATCCGGCGGCGTATGCGGGGCCGCCATGACCCTGGTAGACGCCAACCTTGGTTGGCGCTTCCCGGAAAGCCTGCCAACCAAGGTTGGCATCTACCATCGACCTGGACCGTTACCGGGGGCCGTCCAGCAGGTCCCGCACCCGGTAGTTGCCGGCCGCCCGGCCATGCAGCTGGCGGGCGGCGAACAGCGCGCCGCGGGCAAAAATGTCGCGGTTGGTGGCGCGGTGCACCAGCTCGATGCGCTCACCGGGGCCGGTGAACTGCACCAGATGCTCGCCGACGATATCGCCGGCACGCAGGCTGGCGTAGTGCGGCTGCGCCCCACCCCGCTGCGCGGCCGCACCCAGGGTCAGCGCGGTGCCCGATGGCGCGTCCTTCTTCTGGGTGTGGTGCGATTCGACGATGTCACAGTCCCAACCGGCCAGCGCCTGTGCGGCGCGCTCGACCAGCTCGTCCAGCACCGCCACGCCCAGGCTGAAGTTCGAGGCCCAGACCAGCGGGATCTTCGCTGCCGCCGCCTCCAGCGCCTGGCGCTGCGTACTGGAGATGCCGGTGGTGCCCGACACCAGGCCTGCGCCCCGCTCCACGCACAGCGCCAGCATCGGGTCGAAACCCTCGGGCAGGCTGAAGTCGATCGCCACATCGAACACCGGCGCGCCGGGCAGCTCGCTGGCGGCAAAGAACGGCACGCCGTCGACCACGCGCTGGGCCGGCGCGCGGCCGGTCACCGCCGCCACCATCTGCAGGGTTTCGTGGTGTTCAGCGGCCAGCCGCAGCAGGGCCTGACCCATGCGCCCGGAGGCGCCGTGAATGAGCAATCGCAGGGGAGTCTGGTTCATGCCCGCAGGCTAGCGGCAGCGCACCCGCTCCGGCAAGCGCCATCGCTGCTACGCTGCATGCCCTCTCACGCAATGGATGGCAGTTCCACCATGCAGATCAGCGAACAACTGGTGCTGGTCACCGGCGCCGGCCGCGGCCTTGGCACGCACATTGCCCGCGCCTTCGCCGCGCAGGGTGCGCGCGTCATCGTGAACCATCACCGCAGCGAGGCCACCGCACGGGCCCTGGCTGCCGAGCTGGGCGGACAGGCGATCGCGCTGCCGGCCGACGTCACCGACCGCGCCCAGGTGGACGCCATGCTGCAGCAGGCGCTGGCGCACTTCGGCCAGGGCGTCACCACCGTGGTCAACAACGCGCTGGCGAGCTTCTCGTTCAATGGCGATGCGCGCGACAGCGCCGCCAATATCGGCTGGCCAGCCTTCCAGGCGCAGTTCGAGGGCAGCGTGCGTGGCGCGCTCAACACCGTGCAGGCCGCCCTGCCCGGCATGCAGGCACGCCGTTTCGGCCGCGTCATCAACATCGGCACCAACCTGTTCCAGAACCCGGTCGTGCCCTACCACGACTACACCGCCGCCAAGGCCGCGCTGCTGTCACTGACCCGCACCCTGGCTGGCGACCTCGGCCCGCATGGCATCACCGTCAACATGCTGTCCGGCGGCCTGCTGCGCACCACCGATGCCAGCGCTGCCACGCCCGAGGCGGTGTTCGACTACATCGCCGCCAACACCCCGCTGCGCAGCGTCACCACCCCGGCCGAGTTCGCCGATGCGGCGCTGTTCTTCGCCAGCCCCTGGTCGCGCGCGGTGACCGGCCAGAACCTGGTGGTCGATGGCGGGCTGGTGCGGGACTGAACCGATGCGCATCTCCGAGGTCAGCCGCCTGACCGGCGCCAGCGCAAAGGCCATCCGCCTGTACGAAGCGCGCGGCCTGCTGCCACCGGTGCCGCGCCTGAACCGCTATCGCGATTACAGCGAACAGGACGTAGCCTGGGTGCAGCTGATCCGCCAGGCGCTGGCACTGGGCATCACCCTGGCGGCGGTCTCGCGGCTGCAGGGCCGCGATGGACGGCTCGACTGGCCGGCCGTACTGGCCCTGCTGGAGCAGCAGCGCAGCCACATTGCCCGTGAGCGCGCACGGCTGGAACAGGTCGATCGGGCCCTGCTGCAGGTCAGCGACGAACTACGGCAGTGGCTGCGCTCCGGCAATGGCGACTGCGTCCTGCAGCCCACCGGCTGCTCCGCCGGCGTTTGACTCTGCCCCAGGGGCATAGCCCACCCTCGCGCACTTTCCATTGTCCGAGGTTGCCGTGTCCCGTTCCATCCTGATCCTGCTCGGCCATCCCGACCGTGACAGCCTGTGCGGCGCCCTCGCCCAGCGCTACGCCACCGCCGCCGAAAATGCCGGCCACCGGGTACGCCTGATCGCCTTGGGTGAACTCGAATTCGACCCGGTGCTGCGCCACGGCTACCGCCAGATCCAGCCCCTGGAAGCCGATCTGCAGGACGTCGCCGATGCGATCCAAGCCTGCGATCACCTGGTGCTGGTCTATCCCACCTGGTGGGGCGCGATGCCGGCCCTGCTGAAGGGCTTCTTCGACCGCGTGCTGCTGCCGGGATACGCCTTCCGCTACCGGCGCGATTCGGTGTGGTGGGACCGGCTACTGGCCGGCCGCAGCGCACGGGTGATCACCACCCTGGACACACCGCCCTGGTATTACCGCTGGATCTACCGCGACCCGGGCATTGTGCAGATCCGCGCCACCATCCTGGCGTTCTGCGGCTTCGGCCCAGTGAAGATCAGCCGCCTCGGTGCGGTGCGCAGCAGCACGCCGGCGCAACGCAGCAGCTGGCTGGCGCTGGCAGCGGAGCTGGGTTCCCGCGCCAGGTAGGTCCACGCCATGGGCAAGGCGTGCGAACCAAGGTTCGCACCCACCTGGGGCGCTCGTTGCGCGTGTCGCGTTTGCCAATTGACCCCCGCGCACGGCGCGACAAGGCTGTGGGCCCTTCCTCCAGCCCAGGCGGGCCCCATGAAATCCGCGACGGTCTTCAGCAGATGCGCAAGGAAGACAGGCTTTGCCGGGACCACCACCACCCGCTACCGGCTGCTGGAGGGCGCCCTGCTTGTCGTGAATCACCAACGCGGCAGCGAACACCGGGGCTTCTATGTGAATGCCGGGCTCTACTTTCCAGAGCTGCTTGAGTATCCGCTTGCGCCTTCCGACCTGGAAACTGCGTTCAGGTACCGCTCCAGCATTCCCACGCCGCATGTCGACTGGCGGATCGAAGAGACGCCCGGCCTGCGCCGGGCCTTCATCCAGCAGGATCTGGATGATCTGCTTGAGGCAGGCAATCGTGATGCGCTGAAAGGCCTGCTGCTCGGTGCCCTTGCCGATGTGGCGGGCTTCGCGGAAGCCCACGGAAACCGCGAGTCGGTGCGGCGATTGAATCGGGACGGAAACTTCCGCGCGCTCATCCGCAGGGAGGTCTGAACCCGGGAAGCGTGCGAACCAAGGTTCGCACCCACCGGGCGAAGTTCACACCCACCGGGCGAAGTTCACACCCACGGGGTGAAGCTCGCACCCATCGGGTGAAGTTCGCGCCCACCGGGCGCCCGCCGTCGAGCAAGCCCGGCGCTACTTCTTGGTCGGCCCGCAGCTGTCGCAACCGCCACATGCGCCACCGCCGCCCGTCGCCGGCGGCGCGACCTTCCGGCCCAGCCCCTGCAGCCAGGCAGCGCGACCCGGCTTCAGCAGGGCCAGCGCCAATGCGCCGCGCACCCTGCGCACGGTGCCCGGGAACTGCTTCTTCAACACCACCCAGGCGCTGACCAGCACGGCCACCGCGATGATCAGGTATTGCAGCAGCAATCCGCTGTCCATCAGCCGCCTCCCAGCGCCCGGGTCACCTGGTAGGTGATCAGCGCCGCCACGTAGGCCGCGGCGAACAGGTAGAACGCCGAGAAGGCCATCGTCTTCCACGAATTGGTCTCGCGCTTGATGGTGGCCAGCGTCGAGATGCACATCGGGGCGTAGATGTACCAGACCAGCAGCGACAATGCGGTGGCCAGCGACCAGCCGTCGCTGATCAGCGGGGTCAGCGCCTGGCTGGCGGCATCGTCATCGGCCGCCGACAGCGCGTACACAGTGGCCAGCGAGGACACGGCCACTTCGCGCGCGGCCAGGCCCGGGATCAGCGCGATGCAGATCTGCCAGTTGAAGCCCAGCGGCGCGAAGAACACCGCCATCGCGTGGCCGATCTGGCCGGCGTAGCTGTAGTCGATGGCCGGCATCGTGGCGCCCACCGGCGCCGCCGGGAACGACAGCAGCACCCACAGCAGGATGGTCAGCGCCAGGATGATGCCGCCGACGCGCTTGAGGAAGATCATGCCGCGCTCGTACAGGCCCACCGCCAGGTCGCGCACATGCGGCAGGCGGTACGACGGCAGTTCCAGCATCAGCGGATGCTCGCTCTTGTCGCGGCGCCACTTCTTCATGATCCACGACATCGCCAGCGCACTGAGGATGCCGGCCGCATACAGGCCGAACAGCACCAGGCCCTGCTGGTTGAACACGCCCCACACGGTCTTCTGCGGGATGAACGCACCGATCAGCAGCGCATACACCGGCAGGCGCGCCGAGCAGGTCATCAGCGGTGCCACCAGGATCGTGGCCAGGCGGTCGCGCGGGTCCTGGATGCTGCGGGTGGACATGATGCCCGGCACCGCACAGGCGAAGCTGGACAGCAGCGGGATGAACGAGCGGCCGGACAGGCCGGCGGCCGCCATCATGCGGTCGAGCAGGAAGGCCGCGCGCGGCAGGTAGCCGGACTCTTCCAGCACCAGGATGAAGAAGAACAGGATCAGGATCTGCGGCAGGAACACCACCACGCCGCCGACGCCGGCGATGATGCCGTCGGTCAGCAGGCTGGCCAGCGGCCCTTCCGGCAGCACGCTGCCGACGAAGGCGCCGAGCCAGGCGAAGCCGGCCTCGATGGCATCCATCAGCGGCGTTGCCCAGGCGTAGACCGCCTGGAAAATCAGGAACATCACCACCGCCAGGCTGACCAGGCCGAACACCGGGTGCAGCAGCCAGCGGTCCAGCGCGTCATCGATCTTGGCGGTACGTGCCGGCATGCGCACGGCCACCGACAGGATCTGGCGCACCTTGGCGTGGTAGTCGATGCCGCCTTCCGGGCCCGGCACCGGTGCATCCAGGTGCGGCACCATCGCATCGAGGCGCTCGACCAGTGCCTTGGCACCCTGCTTCCGCACCGCCACGGTTTCCACCACCGGCACGCCCAGCTCGCGCTCCAGCGCAGCCACGTCCACCTGGATGCCGCGGCGCTGGGCGGCATCGACCATGTTCAGCGCCACCACCATCGGCTTGCCCAGCTCGCGCAGCTCCAGCGCGAAGCGCAGGTGCAAGCGCAGGTTGGTGGCATCGATCACGCACAGCAGCACGTCCGGCGCGGCTTCGCCCGGGTAGAAGCCGCGGCACAGGTCGCGGGTGATCGCCTCGTCCAGGCTGGCCGGCTGCAGGCTGTACGCGCCCGGCAGGTCGAGCACCGCGAATTCACGACCGGACGGCGCGCGCAGGCGGCCTTCCTTGCGTTCGACGGTGACGCCGGTGTAGTTGGCGACCTTCTGCCGGCTGCCGGTCAGCTGGTTGAACAGGGCGGTCTTGCCACTGTTCGGGTTACCGACCAGCGCGACGCGCAGGGGGGCGGTAGAGGCAGTAGCGGTCATGCACGTCGTTCCTGGCTGGCGGCGTCAACCACGACGCGCTTGGCTTCACTGATGCGCAGCGCGAACCGGGTGAACCCGACCTGCACCAGCAGCGGCTCCCCGCCTACCGGACCCTTGGCCACCAGGCGCACTTCCTCGCCCTTGACGAAACCCAGCTCGCGCAGGCGACGGGCAATGGCATCGTTGGCATGCAGGTCCTGCACGGATTCGACCACGGCCGAGGTGTGCAGCGGCAGTTCGGACAGCGTCATCTAGCGTAATCTCTGCTGGATGTAAATGGTTCTCGATTCTAACATTCCCGCGTCGCGTCATGGCCCATGACCAATGGCCCGCTATGATCCATACAGGTATGGAGTGACCCTGGAATCCCATGAACGATGCTTTGCAGATCGAGCGCCGTGGCGCCGTCCTCACCCTTTGGCTGAACCGGCCGGAGCTGCACAACGCCTTCGACGCCAGCCTGATCGCGCGGCTGACTGCGGCGCTGGAAGCCGCCGGCCGCGATGATGCGGTCCGCGCGGTGGTGGTGGCCGGCCACGGCGCCTCCTTCTCGGCCGGCGCCGACATGCAGTGGATGCGTGGCATGGCGGCCGCCAGCGAGGCCGACAACCGCGAGGATTCGCTGGCGCTGGCGCGACTGATGCGCACCCTGGACGAGCTGCCCAAGCCGACCCTGGCCCGGGTCCATGGCGCCGCCTTCGGCGGCGGTGTCGGCCTGGTCGCCTGCTGCGACATCGCCATCGCCAGCACCTCGGCCCGCTTCGGCCTGACCGAAAGCCGCCTCGGCCTGCTGCCGGCGGTGATCTCGCCCTACGTGATCGAGGCCATCGGCCCGCGCCAGGCCCGGCGCTGGTTCGCCACCGGCGAGCACTTCGACGCCGATACCGCGCTGCGCATCGGCCTGGTCCACCAGCTGGTCGAGCCCGAGCGCCTGGACGAGGCACTGGAACGCCAGCTGGCCCTGCTCGACAAGGCCGGCCCGATCGCCTCGTCCACTGCCAAGCAGCTGGTCCGGCAGGTCCGCGACAGCCATGATCGCGACGCGCTGGATCGGGATAATGCCGCGCTGATCGCGCGCCTGCGGGTCTCCGCCGAGGGCCAGGAAGGCCTGGGCGCGTTCCTCGACAAGCGCGCCCCCCACTGGGTCACGGAAGCCTGAACATGCTCGATCATCTTGGTTTGACCAGCGCTGACCTGGCGCGCAGCAAAGCCTTTTTCCTGCAGGCGCTGGCGCCGCTGCAGATCGGCGTGGTGATGGAAGTGACTGCCGAACAGAGCGGCGCCCACGACCACATCGGTTTCGGTAGCGACGGCAAGCCGTTCTTCTGGCTCGGCAATGGCGGCACCGCCAGCCACGGCGTGCACGTGGCCTTCGCCTGCGCCAGCCGCGCGCAGGTGGACGCCTTCCATGCCGCCGCCCTCGCCGCCGGCGGCCGCGACAATGGCGCCCCGGGCCTGCGCCCGTGGTACCACCCGGATTATTACGGCGCCTTCGTGCTCGACCCGGACGGCAACAACATCGAAGCGGTCTGCCACCGCCCCGGCTCCGAGGTACAGGCATGAGCGACTACGTCCGCATCGTCGAGGTCGGCCCGCGTGACGGCCTGCAGAATGAAAAGCAGTCGGTGTCCACCGCCGACAAGATCGAACTGATCAACCGCCTGTCGGCCACCGGCCTGCGCAGCATCGAAGCGACCAGCTTCGTCAGCCCGAAGTGGATCCCGCAGCTGGCCGACGCCGCCGAGGTCTATGCCGGTATCCAGCGCAAGCCCGGCATCCATTACCCGGTACTGGTGCCGAACGAACAGGGCTACGACCGTGCGCGCGCGGTCGGCGTGGAGGAAGTGGCAGTGTTCACCGCCGCCTCCGAGGCATTCAACCGCACCAACACCAATGCCGGCATCGACGAGTCGCTGGCCCGTTTCGAGCCGATCCTGCGCCGTGCCGCCGCCGACGGCGTGCGTGTGCGCGGCTATGTGTCCACCGTGCTCGGCTGCCCCTACCAGGGCGACGTGCCGCTGGCCGACGTGGTGCGCGTGGCCCGTGCCCTGCACCAGATGGGCTGCTACGAAATCTCGCTGGGTGACACCATCGGCGTCGGCACCCCGCGCAAGGCACAGGCGATGCTGAAGGCGGTCGCCGCCGAGATTCCGATGGCGGCGCTGGCCGTGCACTTCCACGACACCTACGGCCAGGCCATCGCCAACATCGCCACCTGCCTGGAGGAAGGTGTGCGCGTGGTCGACAGCGCGGTGTCGGGTGCCGGGGGCTGCCCGTATGCCAAGGGCGCCAGCGGCAATGTGGCCAGCGAAGACGTGGTCTACCTGCTGCAGGGCCTCGGCCTGGACAGCGGCGTGGACCTGCCGGCACTGGCCGAGACCGGCCGCTGGCTGGCCGGCCTGCTCGGCCGCGCCACCGCCAGCCGCACCGGCCAGGCGCTGGCCGCCGCCGGCTGACCGCCGCACCGCACCGCGCCGCAAAGGCGGCGCAGTGCACAACAGCGACGGTCGTGGCTTCCGTTAGAATCGGCGGTTCTCGAACCTGCAGGACCGTTCAATGCAGCTGTCTTCCGTACGTGCCGTGATCACTGGCGGCGTCTCCGGCCTCGGCCTGGCCGTGGCCCAGCACCTCGTCGCCGAGGGCGGCAAGGTGGCCCTGTTCGACCTCAACGACGACAAGGGCGCAGCCGCCGTTGCCGGACTGGGTGCCGACAAGGCTCGCTATTTCAACGTCAACGTCAGCGATGAGGCGGCCGTGGCCACCGCCATCGACCAGGCCCACGATTTCCTCGGTGGCCTGAACGTAGCGATGAACTGCGCCGGCATCCTCGGCGCCGGTCGCGTGCTGGGCAAAGAGGGCCCGATGCCGCTGGCCGGCTTCCAGGGCACGGTGATGGTCAACCTGGTCGGCAGCTTCAACGTGGCCAAGGCCGCGGCCAACCGCATGCAGCACAACGAGGCCGGCACCGACGGCGAGCGCGGCGTGATCATCAACACCGCCAGCATCGCCGCCTATGAAGGCCAGATCGGCCAGGCCGCGTATGCCGCCAGCAAGGGCGGCGTGGTCTCGATGACGCTGCCGATGGCGCGCGAACTGTCGCGCTTCGGCATCCGCGTCAACACGATTGCGCCGGGCGTGTTCTGGACGCCGATGGTCGACGGCATGCCCGAAGCCGTGCAGCAGTCGCTGGCCGCCTCGATCCCGTTCCCGTCGCGCCTGGGCAAGCCGGAAGACTTCGCCAGCCTGGTCGGCTTCATCCTCGGCAACACCTATCTCAATGGCGAGACCATCCGCCTGGACGGCGCTACCCGCCTCGCTCCGAAGTGATTCCCCCGGGCGCCGGGACGGCGCCCTCCCCCAACGACCAACATCATCATGAAAGCCAACGACATCAAGAAGGGCAACGTCGTCGAGTACAACAACGGCGTGTACCAGATCCGCGACATCGAGCGCAGCTCGCCGCAGGGTCGCGGCGGCAACGTCCGCTTCCGCTTCATCATGTACAGCGTGCCGGGCGGCAACAAGCTCGACGCCAGCTTCGATGCCGACGACAACCTGGTCGAGGTTGAACTGCTGCGCCGCCAGTCCACCTACTCGTACAAGGACGGCGACGCTTTCGTGTTCCTCGATGACGAGGACTACACCCCGTACACGCTGGACGCGGACGTGATCGGCGACGACGCCGGCTACATCACCGACGGCCTGACCGGCATCTACGTGCAGGTCATTGACGAGCAGCCGGTGGCGATCCAGCTGCCGGCCTCGGTGGTGCTGGAAGTGATCGAGACCCCGCCGGAACTGAAGGGCGGCACCGCCACCAAGCGCCCGAAGCCGGCCAAGCTCAACACCGGCATCGAGATCATGGTGCCGGAGTACATCGTCAACGGCGAACGCGTGCTGGTGAACACCGCCACCGGTGAATTCGCCGGACGCGCCGACTAAGCGCCTCGTGCTGCCTGCGGCGCACGCCGCCGCAGGCAGCATCCTCCGTTCAGCCGGGCGCCGTGACGGCTCTACGGATCACTTATGGCTGCTGGGCGCCGAAGTTGCCGCAGCCGTGGTACTGGCGGGTGCCGATGGTCAGATTCACCTTGGCCTCGAACGATTCGCCACTCATGTCGTCCTGGCAGGTGGTGCGCTGGAAGCTGAGCTTGACGTCGGTGCCATCGGACGCCTTCCCGCTCCAGCCGTCGGCACCTTCGGTGGGCTTGGCCACGTCGAAGCGGCGCTCACCGTAATCCACTTCCACCTGCAGGCCGGGCTTGTCGCCATCCACGACCGCCAGCCAGCCCGGTTCGTTGCCGGTAGCACGGAACGCCGCGTTGCCGGCGCTGCCATCGCCCTCGGTGGCTTCCACCGCGTGGCATTCGCGGTCCGGCTCGCCCTTCAGGCTCAACAGGCCGTCATCGCTGCCCTTGGTCCAGAAGCTGTTGCCCTGGCCATCACCATACTTCGCGCCCGACGCCGCCCGCTCGGAGGTCATCGCAAAGCTGCGATCGCCGATCACCACCGTGGCCGCATCCTCGCCATTGAAGGTCGCGCGCACGTTCAGATCGCCGCACTGGTACAAGGTCTCGCTGCCGGCGCCGGTGCTGGCAGCCGGTTCGGGCGCGGCCGGCGGCGCGGCATCATTGCCGCCCGCGGCGGGCGGCTGTGCCGGCTGGCACGCAGCCAGCACCAACCCCAGGGAGGCTGCCAACAGACTGGGAACTACACGCATGGCTCGACTCCTTGTCGACACTACTGAGAGGATCGACCCTATCACCTGGCGGTGAGCGGGGCCTGAAAGCGGCCTGACCACGCTCACGCGGCCAGCACCGCCATCGACAGCAGTTGAGCGCCGCTGTCGCCGGAACTGCAGGTCCACACCCGCAGCAGGCGCAGTTTCAATTCGCACTCACGGCCCTGCCGACACACCGCCAGGCGTACATCGCTGGACACCAGCGCCAGCCGCCCGCACAGCAGCGTCTCCACCGTGTGCAGCTGCAGGCTGCGCACCTGCAGGTGGCCTGCGAGCCACTCGCCCAGCCAGGGCAGCTCGAGCATGCGCCCGCCCTGGCCATCCATCATGAACAGCGCTGGCGATACCAGCATGCCCAGCGCATCGTGGTCGCCGGCCAGCAGCGCCTGGCACAGGCGCTGCTCCAGTGCGATCAACTGCAGTTCATGCAGGTCTTCAACGATGTCCCGTTCCATCCACGGATCCTTCCGGCATCGGCCGGCGCCTGCGCAGGCGTTGCGCGATCCATTGCCGCGCGCCCTGCACCACTACATAGAAGACCGGCACGAAGAACACCGCCAGCACGGTCGCACTGACCATGCCGCCGAACACACCGGTTCCGATCGCCTGCTGGGTTTCCTTCGACGCGCCCTGCGCCAGCATCAGCGGCACCACGCCCAGCGCGAACGCCAGCGAGGTCATCACGATCGGCCGCAGGCGCAGCCGCGCCGCCTCCAGCGCCGCTTCGGCCAGGCCGCGCCCCTGCTGCTGCAGCTGCCGCGCGAATTCGACGATGAGGATCGCGTTCTTCGCCGACAGCCCGATCACCGTGATCATGCCCACCTTGAAGAACACATCATTGGGCATGCCGCGCAACAGCACCGCCGCGACCGCCCCGAGCAGGCCCAGCGGCACCACCAGCATCACCGCCAGTGGAATCGACCAGCTCTCGTACAGCGCCGCCAGCACCAGGAACACCACCAGCATCGACAACAGCAGCAGCCACGGTGCCTGCGCCCCCGATTCGCGCTCCTGCAGCGATTGGCTGGTCCACTGCAGGGCGAAGCCGGAGGGCAGCTGCCTGGCCAACCGCTCCATCTCCGCCATGGCCTGGCCGGTCGACACGCCCGAAGCCGGTGCGCCGGACAGATTCAGCGCCGGGAAACCGAGATAGCGCTGCAGCTGCAGCGGCGCCTCGGTCCAGTGCGGCGTGACCAGTTCGGACAGCGCCACCATGCCGCCTTCGCTGTTGCGCACGTACAGCTTCAGCACGTCCTCCAGTTCCATCCGGTGCGGTGCGTCGGCCTGCAGGATCACCTGCTGCAACCGGCCCTTGTTGGGGAAATCGTTGACGTACTGAGAGCCCATCGCTGCCGACAGCGTGCTGCTGATGTGCTCGAAGCCCACGCCCATCGCCTCGGCCTTGGCGCGGTCGATGTCCAGCCGCACGCTGGTGCCGGCCGGCAGGCCATCGGCATGCACCTCCGACAGCAGCGGGCTGGCCTCGGCCAGTTTCAGCAGCTGCTGCAGGGCCGCACGCAACTCGGCCTGGCTCTGCCCGGTGCGTGCCTGCAGGGCCAGCGAGAAACCGGACGAACGCCCCAGGCTGTCGATCGCCGGTGGCATCACGCTCATCACCTCTCCCTCGGCAACGGCCGCCATCGCCTTCTGCGCCGCCGCCACCTCACCGGCGGCGGTAGCACCGGCGCGCTCGCCCCAATCCTTCAGCATGGTGTAGGTCAGCGCTGCGCTCGGGCCCGAACCAGAGAAGCTGTAGCCAAGAATCGACTGGTTGGAGCCGATGCCCGGGCGCGAGGCCACGTGCCGTTCGTAGGCTTCCACCACCGCCAGGGTGCGCTCGGCCGTTGCTTCGGCGGGCAGCTGGATCGAGGTCATGAAGTAGCCCTGGTCCTCTTCCGGCAGGAACGCACCCGGCAGCCAGTGCAGGCCCAGCAGCAACGCGGCCACCAGCGCGGCGAACACGCCCATCACCCGCCCGCTCCGCTGCAGCACCGAGGCCACGCCGCGCTGGTAACGCCCGGTCATCCTCTCGAAGCCACGATTGAAGGCGCCGAACAGCCCGCCACGACCGTGATGACCATGGCTGTTCGGGCGCAGCAAGGTCGCGCACAGCGCCGGGGTCAGGCTCAGCGCCAGCAGCGCCGAGAACAGGATCGACACCGCCATCGCCACGGTGAACTGGCGGTAGATCGCGCCCACCGAGCCGCTGGCCAACGCCATCGGAATGAACACCGCGGTCAGTACCAGAGTGATGCCGATCACCGCACCGGTCAGCTCGCGCATCGCCTTGATGGTGGCCTCGCGCGGTGGCAGGCCCTCCTCGGCCATGATCCGTTCCACGCCTTCGACCACCACGATCGCATCGTCGACGATGATGCCGATCGCCAGCACCATCCCGAACATGGTCAGCACGTTGATCGAGAAACCCAGCGCCAGCATCACCGCGAAGGTGCCCAGCAGCGCGATCGGGGCGACCAGCGCCGGAATCAGCGTATAACGCCAGTTCTGCAGGAACAGGTACATCACCGCGAACACCAGCAGCATCGCTTCGAGCAGCGTCTGCACCACCTTCTGGATCGAGATCTTGACGAACGGCGCGGTGTCGAACGGAATGCTCGACTCCACGCCACGCGGCAGCAGCGGTGCCAGCTCGGCCATGCGTTCGCGCACTGCGGCGGCGGTCCGCACTGCGTTCGCGCCCGGGCGCAGCTGCACGCCGGCCGCCGTCGCCGGGTGACCGTCTTCCCGCGTGCCCCAGGCGTAACTCTGTGCGCCCAGCTCCACACGGGCGACATCACCCAGCACGACCCTTGAACCGTCGCTGCCCGCACGCAGCACGATGGCGGCGAACTGTTCCGGCGTGGACAACTGGCCATCGGCGCTCAACGGCACGGTGATGCGCTGGCCGGGGACACCCGGCGAATCGCCGATGCGGCCTGGCGAGATCTCCAGGTTCTGCTGCTCGATGGCCGCGGCCACATCGCCCATGGTCAAGCCATAGCCGGTCAACCGGGTCGGGTCCAGCCACACCCGCATGGCCTGCTCGGCACCGAACAGCTGCACGCGGCCGACGCCATCGATGCGGCGCAGCTCTTCGATGATGTTGCGTGCCATGAAGTCACCCAGCGCCGCCTCGCTGACACTGGCATCCGGCGAGCGCAGGCCGACCAGCATCAGGAAGCCGGAATCGGCCGCTTCCACGAACAGGCCGTTCTGGCGCACGCTGCGCGGCAGTCGCGGCTCGATCGCCTTGATCCGGTTCTGCACGTCCACCTGTGCCAGCTCCGGGTTGGTCCCCGGCTTGAAGGTGGCGGTGATCGAGGCTTCACCGGAGGTATCCACCGACGATTCGAAGTACAGCAGGTGCTTGACGCTGGACAGCTCGCGCTCGATCAGTCCGACCACCGCGTCGTTCAGCGTCTGCGGGCTGGCACCCGGGTAGCTGGCATAGATGCTGACACTGGGCGGCGCGACGGCCGGATAGCGCTCCACGGCCAGGCGCGGAATCGCCAGTACGCCCGCCAGGATGATGAAGATCGCCAGCACCCAGGCGAACACCGGGCGATCAATGAAGAAACGTGCCATGTTGGATTTCCCTGGAGAGACTGGCCCGGGAAAGGCTCAGCCCTTGCTGCCGGCCTGCACCGCACCGGCACTGGCGACAGGCCGCTGCCAGTCGCGCGCATCGACCACCACGCCTTCCTGCAGGCGCTCCTGGCCCTCGACCACCACCCGCTCGCCGGCCTTCAGCCCGTGCCGGACCAGCCACTGGCGATCAACGCTGCCGTCGACCTCCAGCGTGCGGATCACTGCCTTGCCGTCGCCCGCGATCACCCAGGCGTAGGCCTGGCCACCCGCGCTGCGCAGCACCGCCTGCTGCGGCACGGTCAGCGCACTGGCCGGGGCGCCGCGCGGCACCCTGGCACGCACGTACATGCCCGGCAGCAGCTGGCGCTGCGGATTGTCGACCAGGATGCGCAGGATCACATCACCGGTGCGCGCATCGACGTTGATGCCGGAGAACAACAGCTGGCCGCGTTCGGACAGCGGCTTGCCGGCCGCGCCGATGATCGTCACCGGCAGTTCGCCAGCGCCGGCGGCGCTGCGCTGCAGCGACTCCAGCTGCGCGGCCGGCTGGCGCACGTCGACGTAGACCTGGTCGATCTGCTGCACCACCGCCATCGGCTCGGCATCGGCGACGCCGACCAGCGCCCCTTCGGTCACCAACGCCTGGTCGATGCGGCCGGCAATCGGTGCGCTGACCGTCGCATAGCGCAGATCGAGCTGGCGACGGGACAGGATCGCGCGCGCTTCATTCACTGCCGCGCGTGCCTGTTCGTACTCGGCGCTGGCATCATCGCGATGCTGCTGGCTGACCGCCTGCGCGGCGGCCAGGGCATGCAGTCGCTGCGACTGCACGCGGCTGCGGCCCAATGCCGCTTCACTGCGCTGCAGCGCAGCCAGCGCTGAGTCGACGTCGGCACGGAAAGCGGCCGGATCGATCTGGAACAGGGGCTGGCCGGCGTTCACTTCGGCGCCCTGCTCGAACAGGCGGCGCTGCACGATGCCACCTACCTGTGCGCGGATCTGCGCGGTGCGCACGGCGGCCACGCGGCCGGGCAGTTCGTCGTCACGTTGCACCACCTGCGGGCCGACAGTGACCACGCTGACACGCGGTGCGGCTTCGGGCGGGGCTTCGGGGGAGGAGCAGGCCGTCATGGCCAGAGCGAAGGCCGCGATCAACGCGGCCGGAGTCCTGAAGGTTCTCATTGCTGTGCACAATGCCGCGCGGGCGGCTGAAAGGTTCCGAAGAACGCAGTGTGCGTGGCGATGATGGGGTTTCGATGGAGGAACTGTGGAGATACGATGGAGGCAAGCACCTTAAGGCCCCGCCCCTGCATGCATGCCTCCCCTGCCCTCGCCGCCCTCGTCCTGATCGTCGAGGATGAGGCCGAGATCGCCGATATTCTTACCGCCTATCTGGAACGCGAAGGATTGCGCACCCTGCGTGCCGCCGATGGCCACGGCGCGCTCGACCTGCACCGCAGCGCCCGCCCCGACCTGGTCCTGCTGGACGTGCAGCTGCCTCGGCTGGATGGATGGAGCGTGCTGACCCAGCTGCGCCAGCGCGGCGATACGCCGGTGATCATGCTGACCGCACTGGACCAGGACCTGGACAAGCTGACTGCGCTGCGCATGGGCGCCGACGACTACGTGGTCAAGCCGTTCAATCCGGCCGAGGTGGCCGCGCGCGTGCGTGCCGTGCTGCGGCGTACGCTGCGTGCCTCGCGCGTGGATGCGCCGAGCGCGCTGCGCGTGGGCCCGCTGCTGATCGACTCGGCAACGCATGCGGTGCACGTGGAGGGCGACGGCTACAGCCACGAAGTGCTGCTTACCCTCACCGAGTTCAAGCTGCTGCACTGCATGGCGCTGGCGCCCACGCGCATCTTCAGCCGCAGCGAACTGATGCATGAATGCCTGCCGGAAAGCGAAGCGCTGGAGCGCACCGTCGACAGCCATGTCAGCAAGCTGCGCCGCAAGCTGGATGAGGTGGGCATGCTCAATGTACCGGCCAGCGTGCGCGGCGTCGGCTACCGGTTGATGGCCGACCGCTGATGCGCCCCCTGCGCCGCTCCGGTCTGAGCCGCCACATCATCGTCTCGATGTCGCTGATGGTGATCGGCGTGATCGTGATGATGATCCTGTCTTCGTGGCTGTTGTATGCAGTGCTGGTCGAGTTCTTCCCCGGCAGTGCCGAGGAGCCGGAAAGCTGGCTGCCTACCGGGCCGGAGCTGGCGTGGATGGTCGGGGTGATCCTGACCGGACTGGCCCTGGCCATCGCGGCCTCGTTCCGCCTCGCACATCGCATCCTGTCGCCGCTGAACTCGCTGGTCGACAGCGTCCGCGCGCTGGCCGGCGGCGATCTCGGTGCACGCGCCAGCGTCGAAGAGAACTCGCCGGGCGAAGTGGCCACCCTGGTCGAGGATTTCAATGCGATGGCGCGGCGCCTGCAGCACATGGAGAGCGAGCGGGCCATGTGGCACGCCGCCATCGCCCACGAGCTGCGCACGCCGGTGACGATCCTGCGTGGCCGCCTGCAGGGGCTGGCCGAGGGCGTGTTCCAGCCTGACGAATCCCAGTTCCGCAGCCTGCTGGCCCAGGTCGAGGGCCTGTCGCGCCTGATCGAGGACCTGCGCGTGCTGAGCCTGTCCGACAATGCACGGCTGGACGTGCGCCGCGCGCGCACCGACGTGGTGGCCGAGGTGCATTCGGTGATGACCCTGGTCGACCCGCAGTTCCGCACCGCCGGTTTCGTGCTGGAACTGGAAACCAGCCGCGAGGAACACACCGCGCACTGCGACCCGACCCGGCTGCGCCAGGCGCTGCTGGCGCTGCTGGAGAACGCGCGGCGCTATGCCAGCCCGGGCAAGGTACGGATTGCCGTGCATGACACGCCGGGGCATGTGCAGGTGGCCATCGAGGACGAGGGACCGGGCATCGATCCCGCCCTGCACGCCGATATCTTCACTCCGTTCATGCGCGCCGACGGTTCGCGTTCGCGCCAGGGCGGCGGCAGCGGGCTCGGCCTGGCGGTGGTCAAAGCCATCGCCGACGCGCACGGTGGCCGCGTCTACTGCATCCCGGGCAACGCCGGCGGCAGCCGTTTCGTCATCGAACTGCCGCGCCAGTAGGCGAGTTGGCGGCCTGCGTGCGCAGGTGTGCACCAAGCGCGGCCAGATTGGCATCGATCGCATCCATTTCCTCGCGCTGGTTCACCGGCAGATGCTGGCGCAGCTGCAGGCGCAGCGCCTGCCACGCCGGTACCGCCTGCCCACTGGCAGTGGCCACGGCCTGCATCAGGAGCGCCTGTTCGTCGGCCAACGGCAATCCATAGCCATCGCCCTGCAGCAACGTACCCGGACGCAGCCATTGCCCACTCTGCTCCAGCAGCCCGCGCAGGTTGCGGGTCTGGGCGCTGTCCGGTGCACCCAGCAGCTGCCGCTTGAGCACATCGCGCGCGCGCAGTTCGGCACGCCGTTGCGCAGCCTGCTCCAACAGCAGCAGGCCCGCGCTCGCCCGCAGGTCACCCTGCAGCAGCCACGGTGCCCGCTGCCGTGCGGGCAGCTTCAGCCAGCCGCGCACATCGCGCGCGGGCAACGCCAGCTGGGCGGCAGCCACATTGAACAACTGCTGGAAGTGGTCACGCGCCGAGGCGAAGTAATAGCCCTGCGCCTGTGCTGAATCGCGATCGTCCAGCACCTGCTCGTCCAGCACCTGCAGGCGCGCCAGCCGGCGCTTCAGCCCGCGCGGGCTCAGCTGCGCCAGGCCGGCACTTCCGAGCCGCGGCACACCGGCCTGCAGCAGCTTCGCGGTCTCCACCGCGCAGTTGTTGCTGACGAAGTAATAGCGCCCGTCATAGCTCCAGTGCACCTGCGCGGTACGCTCGAGCAGGCTGGCGATCTCGTCGCGTTCCAGCTGCAGGGGCAACGACTGCAGCCCGCGAAGTTCGACCTTGGTGTACTCGTCCACCACCTGCTGCAGTGGCAGCACGAACAGCCGCGAGGGATAGCCGCCGGTCAGGCCGCGCCAGTTTGAAATCTGCACATCGCCGACAAAGGCGCGGAACGACAGCACGCGGTGGTATTCCAGATCGAGGCGGCAGTCCGGCCCCGGCGCGCGGCCGGGCCGGCAGATCACCAGCCGCAGCATGCTGTGGCCCCAGCGGCTCATCGGCTGCGCGCTGCCTTCGGCGAACAGGTAATCCACCGCGTACACCCGTGAGGGATCCAGCTGCAGCAGTGATGCCGCCCCCTCTTCCGGCTCCGCCTGCAGCAACGGAACACTGCTATCGCACTGCGGCTGCGGCAGCGACGGCGGTGTGCCGAAGTGCTCCTGGTACCACTGCGCCAGTGCCGGCCGACGGCAGGTGAACTCGGCATCGAGCACGAAATGCTCGGCATTCACCGCGAGGTATTCGGCCGGATCCTTCAGCTCATAGCCATCCGGGCTGCGATCACGGAAGTCGTTGTGGCCGCGACCGAGATGCCACGGCTTGCGTTGCCACCCGGCCAGATCGCGCCAGCGCGCACTGCGCGACCAATCGGCGCCATTGCGGTCGGCGACGTGGGTCAGCTCGTGCACCAGTGCGCTGCGTCGAGCCCGTCGCGCACCGGGCACGCGGTCGTCCAGCAGGTCGCGGCGCAGCGTGATGCGGCCGGCGAATGCACGGCCATGCACCTCGGCGGGCAGGTCAGCGCCCCAGCGCACCTGCACCTGCGTCGGCAACGCACGTAGCAGGCCGTCCGGCAGCAGTGACTGCACATCGGCCAGGGTCTGGCCGGCCAGTTGCTGCTGCGCAGGGCTCAGCCCTGCCGGGTCGAGCTGCAGGCGGTCGGCTGCGTGCGCGACGTGGGCGATCAGCAGTAGCGCCACGCCAAGCGTGGCTGCGTTGCGTGCAGATGTCATGGCGTTGCCGGCCAGCGGCCGGCACTACCCGAAGGCCGGATCAGCGCGCCAGCAGCGCGCGGGCCAGCTGCAGGTCGCTCTGCTGCTGGGCAGCGGCATCCTGCTCGCGCAGGTGGACCAGTGCGGCCTGCAGGCGTGCGCCGCGGATCTGGCCGTCGCTGGCGACGAACGCAGCAGCATCATCGCGTGCGGCCTGCACCACCTTGTCATCGCCCGAGCTGCTGGCCGAGGAACCGGAGGAAGCGCCGGTGGCCGAGCCGGCCGAGGTGCCTGCGAAACTGGAAGCGAAGCCGGCCAGCGGCAGGGACAGCAGGGCGAGTAGAACAAGCGGACGGGTCATCGATTCGAAGCCGGTTGTGAGAATGCGTGGAGCGTAACGGGTACGTGAAGGAATTGCCCGGCTCAGACGTCGAACAGCTTGCCGGGATTCAGCCGCGCTTGGGGATCGAACGCGTGTTTGACTGCCTTCATCAGCGCGATCTCGGCCGGGCCGCGGGTGCTGTCCAGGTAGCCCTTCTTGACCAGTCCGATGCCATGCTCGGCGGAAATGCTGCCATCGAAACGAGCCAGCACCTGCGCCAGCAGCTTGGTCACGTGCTCGCACTGCGACAGGAAATCGGCGTCGCGGGTATCGTCCGGCTTGAGCACGTTGATATGCAGGTTGCCATCACCGATGTGGCCGAACCAGACCACGTCGAAATGCGGATAGGCCTGCCCGATCAGCGCCTGGGTCTCGGCCAGGAATGCCGGCATCGACGAGATCCGCACCGAAACATCGTTCTTGTACGGCGTGTAGCGTGCAAGCGACTCGGTGATGCCTTCGCGCAGGCGCCACAGCTGGGCAGCCTGGGCGTCACTGGCACTGATCACGCCATCGCTGACCCAGCCGTTGCCCATGCAGTCCTCGAACGCCGCCATCGCCGCCGCTTCCTGCGCCTCGTCATTGGCCGCGAACTCGGTGACCACGTAATAAGGGTGTACCTCGTCGAACGGCGCCTGCGCACCATGCGCCAGCACGTGCTCCAGCGCCCGCTCGGTGAAGAACTCGAAGGCCTGCAGCTGCAGGCGCGCGCGGAACGCGGCGAACACCTGCATCAGCACCTCGAAGCTGGGCACGGCCAGCAGCATCACATTGCTGGCCGGCGGCGGGTCGGTCAGCTTCACCGTCGCCTCGACGATCACCCCCAGGGTACCTTCCGAGCCGATCAGCAGCTGGCGGAAGTCATAGCCGCTGGAGTTCTTGATCAGGCCCTTGTTGAGTTCCAGCAGCTCGCCGCTGGCGGTGACCACTTTCAGCCCGGCGATCCATTCGCGGGTATTGCCGTAGCGGATCACGCGGATGCCGCCGGCGTTGGTGGCGATGTTGCCGCCGATCGAGCAGGAGCCGCGCGCCGCGAAATCAACCGGGTAAATCAGGCCGTGGTCGAGCGCGGCGTTGTGCACCGCCTCCAGCGGCATGCCGGCCTGCACCACCAGCGTGCGATCGACCGCGTCGTAGGCCAGCGCCTTGTTCATCCGCTCCAGGCTGAGCACCAGCTCGCCGTTGGCCGCCACCGCGCCACCGGACAGGCCGGTGCGTCCACCCGACGGCACCACCGGCACGCCCTCGGCCGCGCTCCAGCGCATCACCGCCTGCACCTCTTCAACCGTGGCTGGCAATGCAATCGCCAGCGGCGCCGGCGTCCAGCGCCGGGTCCAGTCGCGACCGTAATGCTCCAGATCGGCCGGATCGGTCTTCAGTTTCAGGCCGGGACAGGCCTGCTGCAGCGAGGCAATGCGGGAATCGGTCATGACGGTCCAGCGCGGTGCGTGAAGAACGGGCAAGCGTGCCAGTGGCACGCGCCAGCGTCCAGCCCCACACCGGTACAGATAGCTACGGATGCAACCAATTGCGCACTGCACCATGGGCTTCGCGATCTGGCATAGTGATTGGCCCCTGTCCCACTGGCCGTGTTGCCCCATGTCGCCGAAGAAGACCTCGTTCCCGAAGCAGGATATCCGCGTGCTGTTGCTGGAGGGGGTCAGCCAGACCGCCGTGGAGGTGTTCAGCGCCGCCGGCTACAGCCAGATCGAAGCGCACACCAAGGCGCTGCCCGAGGACGAACTGAAGGCACGCATCGCCGAGGCGCACATCGTCGGCATCCGCTCGCGCACCCAGCTCAGCGCCGAGGTGCTGGCCGAGGCCAAGCGGCTGATCGCGGTGGGCTGTTTCTGCATCGGCACCAACCAGGTCGACCTGGACGCGGCCGAGCTGGCCGGCATTCCGGTATTCAACGCCCCCTACTCCAACACCCGCAGCGTGGCCGAGCTGGTGATCGCCGAGGCGATCATGCTGACCCGTGGCATCCCGCAGAAGAACGCCGAGTGCCATCGCGGCGGCTGGTCGAAGTCGGCCAGCGGCAGCCACGAGGTACGCGGCAAGACGCTGGGCATCATCGGCTACGGCCACATCGGCACCCAGGTCGGCGTGCTGGCCGAATCGCTGGGCATGCAGGTGATCTTCCACGACGTGGAAACCAAGCTGGCGCTGGGCAATGCGCGGGCCGCGGCCAGCCTGGACGATCTGCTCGCCCGCGCAGACATCGTCACCCTGCACGTGCCGGAAACGCCGTCCACGCAGTGGATGATCGGCAGCACCGAGCTGGCCAAGATGCGCAAGGGCGCGCACCTGATCAACGCCGCGCGCGGCACCGTGGTCGACATCGATGCGCTGGACGCGGCGCTGGCCAGCGGCCACGTCGGTGGCGCCGCGCTGGACGTGTTCCCGGTCGAGCCGAAGGGTAACGGCGATATCTTCGAATCGCCGCTGACCCGCCACGACAACGTGATCCTGACCCCGCACGTGGGCGGCAGCACGCTGGAAGCGCAGGACAACATCGGCGTGGAAGTGGCGGCCAAGCTGGTGCGCTACAGCGACAACGGCAGCACCCTGTCGGCGGTCAATTTCCCGGAAGTGACCCTGCCCGAGCATGCCGACAGCCTGCGCCTGCTGCACATCCACCAGAACGTGCCGGGCGTGCTGTCCAAGGTCAACGAGATCTTCTCGCGCCACAACGTCAACATCGACGGCCAGTTCCTGCGCACCGACCCGAAGGTGGGTTACGTGGTGATCGACATCACCGCCAGCGAGGAGCAGGCCGCCGCGGTGCGCGACGAACTGGCCGCGATCCCGGGCACGCTGCGCACGCGCATCCTGTACTGAAAAAAAGGGGACGGAGGGGATCAAGTCGTTTGTGGCATAAACGACTTGATCCCCTCCGTCCCCTTTTCATCTCAACGGGCCAGCCACCTCTGTGCCATGCGCTGCATGGATTCGTCCGACTGCGGGTCGGACGCGACTTCGGTCACCGGCCGCCAGGCCAGCTCCAGCGACTCCTCGCTGAGCACGAAGGCTTCGCCACCGAGCGCGCGGATCACGAAACGCACGTCGTAGTGCCAGTGCCCCGGCACGTCCTTGCGCTCTGGAATCCAGTGCTTGTCCAGATCGAAGATGGCCGGGTCTTCCAGCACCAGGCCGCTCAGTCCCGATTCTTCCTCGGCTTCCTTCAGCGCCACACGGGCCAGGTCACGGTCGCCGTCGGCGTGGCCGCCCAGCTGCAGCCAGCGCTGCAGCTTGCGGTGGTGGGTCAGAAGCAGGCGTTGCCCGTCGGCGCTGACCAGCCAGCAGCTGGCGGTGAAGTGGCCGGCCAGCCGTTCGCGCCGGAACGGATCTTCCGGATCATCCAACAATGTGCCGAATTCGGCAGCCAGTGCGTCGTGGGCGGGCTCGCGACGGGCATAGTCCCGCAGCAGGCCACGCAGGCGATCGTCAAGCACGGCAAGGGTTTCGGCGGTCTGGCTCATGAATGGGCGGCGTCTGGAAAAATACTGCTCATTATCGCCGTTCATTGTTGCGATTGCGCTTGTGCGTTGGCTTCAGCTTTGGCTAAGGTACAGCGGGCCGTTCGCGCGGCCTTCACCATTCCAGGGTTGCCGGCAACGTATCGGCGTCCCACCCAATCCGATCACTAGGAAGTACTGCATGCTGAAAGCTCTGTTGAGGGTCAAGCCGGTCCAACCGGCCGGGCACGTCGATGCCGGCGAACCCATCGAAGGCAGCCTGGACGGCGAAGCCACGTTGAAACGGACCCTCACGGCTAAACACCTCATCCTGCTTGGCGTGGGTGCGGTGATCGGCGCAGGTATCTTCGTGCTGACCGGCCAGGCCGCGGCCAACCACGCCGGTCCGGCAGTGATGCTGTCGTTCGTCATCGCCGGTTTCGCCTGCGCCCTGGCGGGCCTGTGCTACGCCGAGTTCGCGGCGATGATGCCGGTCTCCGGCAGCGCCTATTCCTACTCCTACGCCACCCTCGGCGAAGGCATGGCCTGGTTCATCGGCTGGTGCCTGGTACTGGAGTACCTGTTCGCCTCGGCCTCGGTCGCGGTGGGCTGGTCGGCCTACCTGATCAGCTTCATCACCACCACGCTGCACATGCCGTTCCCGGACCTGCTCAGCGCCGCGCCCATTGCCTGGACCGGCAGCGAGTTCGTATCCTCCGGCAAGCTGTTCAACCTGCCGGCGGTGCTGATCGTGGCGGCGGTGTCCGGCCTGCTGTACGTGGGCGTGACCCAGTCGGCCTTCGTCAACGCGATCATCGTGGCGATCAAGGTCACCGTCATCTGCCTGTTCATCGGCATTGGCGCGGCCCATATCGATCCGGCCAACTGGCAGCCGTTCATCCCGGAAAACACCGGCGTGCCGGGTGAGTTCGGCTGGAGCGGCGTGTTCCGCGCGGCCACCATCGTGTTCTTCGCCTACATCGGCTTCGATGCGGTCTCCACCGCCGCCGGCGAGACCAAGGACCCGCAGCGCAACATGCCGATCGGCCTGCTCGGCTCGCTGGCGGTGTGCACCATCGTCTACATCATCGTCTGCGCGGTGCTGACCGGCATGATGCCGTACCACCTGCTGGGCACCGACAAGCCGGTGGCCACCGCGCTGGAGCCCTACCCGACCCTGTCGTGGCTGAAGACCCTGGTCGAGATCGGCGCCATCGCCGGCCTGTCCTCGGTGGTGCTGGTGATGATGATGGGCCAGACCCGCATCGCCTACACCATCTCCCGCGACGGCCTGCTGCCGAAATTCTTCGGCAAGGTCCACGCCCGCTTCCGCACCCCGTACGTCGCCACCATCGTGGTCGGCGTGATCGCCGCCGCATTGGCCGGCCTGGTGCCGCTGAACGTGCTGGGCGAACTGGTCTCGATGGGCACCCTGCTGGCCTTCGCCACGGTCTGCATCGGCGTGCTGGTGCTGCGCTATACCAAGCCGGAGATCCACCGCCCGTTCCGCGTACCGATGGTGTGGATCATCTGCCCGCTGGGCGCGGCCACCTGCCTGTTCCTGTTCTGGCAGGCGTTCGTGGTGCACTGGCACCTGTTCGTTGGCTGGACGCTGCTCGGCCTGCTGATCTACCTGGGCTACGGCATCCGCAACAGCAAGCTGGCCAAGTCGCCCTGATCCGCCTACGGGCCGGCCTCGCGCCGGCCCGTCCGTTTTCCCCGCGCGCCCCTGGCGGCGCGCTTCGACAAGACCACCACACATGTTCAAGCAACTGTGGGCCACCAAGCACCCGCATGCCGCCCATGAAGACGCCAACGGCCTCAGCCTGCGTCGCCACCTCGGCCCCTGGGGGCTGACCGCCCTCGGCATCGGCGCGGTGATCGGCGGCGGCATCTTCGTCATCACCGGCCAGGCCGCCGCCAACCACGCCGGCCCGGCGATCATGCTGTCGTTCGTGCTGGCCGCGGTCTGCTGCGCCTTCTGCGCACTGGCCTATGCCGAGTTCGCCTCGATGGTGCCGGTGTCCGGCAGCGCCTATACCTATACCTATGCCACCTTTGGCGAGCTCTCGGCCTGGTTCATCGGCTGGATGCTGGTGCTGGAATACGGCGTCTCCGCGTCAGCCGTGGCGGTCAGCTGGACCGGCTATTTCCTCAGCCTGCTCAGCCAGTTCGACATCCATCTACCGGCGGCGCTGGTCAGCGCGCCACTCGACGCGCAGCTGCGCCCGACCGGCGCGATCGCCAACCTGCCGGCCGCCGCCCTCGTGCTGCTGCTGACCTGGCTGTGCTACGTCGGCATCAGCAAGTCCTCGGCGATGAACATGGCGATGGTCGTGCTCAAGACCGGCCTGATCGTGCTGGTCATCGTGGTCGGCTGGAAGTACGTCGACACCAGCAACTGGACCCCGTTCATCCCCGCCAACGAAGGCCCCGGCAAGTACGGCATGGAAGGCGTGCTGCGTGGCGCGGCGATGGTGTTCTTCGCCTACATCGGCTTCGAGGCGGTGTCGGTGGCGGCGCAGGAATCGAAGAACCCGCAGCGCGACATGCCGATCGGCATGATGCTGTCGCTGGTGATCTGCACCGTGCTGTACATCGCCATGGCCGCCGTGATGACCGGCCTGGTGCCGTACCAGCTGCTGGGCACCGACGAGCCGGTGGTGACCGCAGTGGCGGCGCACCCGCAGCTGGGCTGGCTGCGCTGGGTGGTCGAGGTCGGTGCCCTGGTCGGCCTGTCCTCGGTGGTGCTGGTGATGATCATCGGCCAGCCGCGCATCTTCATGATCATGGGCCGCGATGGCCTGCTGCCGCCGGTGTTCACCAGGATCCATCCGAAGTACCGCACCCCGCACATCAACACGGTGATCACCGGCATCGGCATCGCGCTGCTGGCGGCGCTGTTCCCGCTGGACATCCTGGGTGAGCTGACCTCGATGGGCACGCTGATCGCGTTTGCTGCGGTGTGTGCCGGCGTACTGATCCTGCGCCGCACCCAGCCGGACCTGCCGCGCCCGTTCCGCATGCCGATGGCGTGGCTGATCTGCAGCCTGGGCGTGCTGAGCTGCCTGGCGCTGCTGTCGGCGATGACGATGCACAACTGGATGCTGATGGGCGTGTGGACGTTCGTCGGCTTCGTGATCTATTTCTGCTACGGCTTCAAGCACAGCCGCCTGCGGGGGAAGTAAGGGGTTTTGCATTGCAGGGCCTGCGGCCCTGCACCCGCCTTTGAAGCCGGAGCAACGGCAACCGCTGGGCTGAGGCTTTGGTGGGGCGGGTTGGGTTCGCGGGGGACGCCGTGAACCCGTCCATGGGGGCTTGGCCGCGGCATCCATGCCGCGGACACCCCCGCGAACCCAACCCGCCCCACCTCCGACAGTCTGCTGGCACGTCCAGTAGATCCACGCCATGCGTGGATGAATTGCGTCTGAGAGATGAATTCTCTCCGGTCGATGAATTCCCTGTAGAGCCGAGCCATGCTCGGCTCCGAGCAAGCGCAGCGCGGCGACCCGCTTTTCGCTTTTCCTTCTTCACTCCGTGGCTGGCGCGCACGGAACCTGTCCGTGGCCGGTTGGGTGGGCTGCGCAGGGGTGTCTGATCTGGCCCCCTGAAAACGGACGCCATGAAGCCGTTTCAGGCGGCAGTCCGGAGCTGCCGGGCATAGTTGTTAGGCGAGTGGTAGCCCAGCGCCGAGTGTAGCCGGGCTGGATTGTAGAAGCCGTGGATGT